>JAAWDX010000010.1 GCA_022794035.1 Lachnospiraceae bacterium
AGCAATTCGCAACCTTCGTCGAACAGACCGACAAATCAAAATATTACAGCTCTTTGAGCCTTAGATACTGCCAAGCGGCAGCGAATACATATAGACAGGAGTGGATGACATGTCGAACTTCGGATTTTTAAAAGATAAAAAGGAGTATGCACTATTTGCCTTGGCTGCGATCGAGGCAGAGAAGGTGTATATTTCCGCACCTGCAATGTGCGCCGTAGGCAGCAGAAAAGCATTGGAATTAGCGGTCAAATGGGTGTACTCGGCTGATAAGACGATGCAGATGCCTTATAAAGATAATTTGCAGGCACTCGTTCATGAGCCGACCTTCCGTTTTGCGGTGGACTACAACACATGGGGCAAGCTGCCGTTTATTATTAAGCTGGGCAATCTGGCCGTTCACACAGAGCGAAGCGTGCAGGCTAGTGACGCCCTCGCTTCCCTGCAGGGACTTTTTGAGTTCATTCAGTGGGTGGATTATTGCTATGGTGCTGATTACAAAGAGCGGCAATTTGATGAGGCTTTGATTCCAACTGAGAAAGTTGTCGTCGACACCAAGAAAATAAAAGAACAAGAGAGTCTGCTCGGTGAGAAAGACGCAGAGATTGAGGTTTTGCGTAAAAAGATCGAGCAGATGTCCGAGCAGATCACTGCAGCAAAGGAACAGCACCAACAAGAACGCACCTTTGTTGCCACAGATCTTTCTGAGTTTAAGACTCGTAAAATATATATCGATGTGGACATGAAGCAGATGGGCTGGAAGTTCTCTGGAGCAGATGCTGACGTTCAGGAAGAGTATCCCGTCGAAGGTATGGCAGGTGTGCTGGGGCAGTTGGGATATGTGGACTATGTGTTGTTCGGAAAAGACGGTTTACCGCTCGCGGTTGTGGAGGCTAAGAGATTCAGCAAAGACCCGAACATAGGCCGTAAACAGGCTGTACTGTATGTTGACTGTCTGGAGAGAAAATTTGGACGTCGCCCCATGATGTTCACGACCAATGGTTTTGAAACCTACTTCTGGGATGATCAGAGCAGCCCGCAGCGTAAAGTCAGTGGTATATTCAGCAAAGACGATTTGCAGAAGCTGATGAACCGTCGTACCGAACGGAAGGATCTGATGACCATCCCGATTGATGACAAAATCACAGACCGTTACTACCAAAAGGAAGCCATCCGTGCAGTATGCGAGCAGATTGGACAAGGGTTTAGAAAGCACCTGCTGGTCATGGCAACAGGAACGGGAAAAACCAGAACAGCATCCAGCCTCACAGATGTACTCAGCCGCGGCAAATACGTCACCAATATTCTGTTCTTGGCAGATCGCACGGCGCTGGTAAAACAGGCAAAGGACGATTTCAAGAACTACCTGCCAGACATGTCTTTATGTAATTTGTGCTCCAATAAGGACGATCGGAGCGCACGGATCGTATTCTCGACATATCCGACAATGCTGAACGCCATAGATGATATGAAAACGAAGGATGGGCAGCGTATGTTTACACCCGCCCATTTCGATCTCATTATCATCGATGAAAGCCATCGTAGTATATTCAAAAAATACCGCGCGATTTTCGAATACTTCGATGCGATTATGGTCGGACTGACTGCAACTCCCAAGACGGACGTTGATCGCAATACTTATGATTTCTTCGAAATGGAGCACGGCGTACCGACGTATGCATATGACTACGAGACAGCAGTATATCAGGATCACGTGCTCGTGCCCTACTATAACTATGAGGTAAAGACAAAGTTCTTGGAAGAGGGTATCACATACGACGATCTTTCCGATGAGGATAAGGAACGGTATGAAGAGGACTTTATCGAGGACGGTTTAATGCCCGACTTCATTCCGTCGGCACAACTGAATAATTTTGTTTTCAATGAGACAACCGTTGACACTGTGCTTCAGGATTTAATGGAGCGTGGTATCCGTGTCGCTGGCGGTGACAGACTGGGTAAAACCATCATTTTCGCACAGAACAAGCGTCACGCGGAGTTTATTTTGGAGCGGTTTAATAAGCTGTACCCTAAATACCATGGCACCTTTGCACAACGCGTTATCTGCGATGATACATACGCGCAGACGATCATCGACGATTTCAAAATGCCAGAGAAAGCCCCGATTATAGCAGTCTCCGTAGATATGATGGATACCGGCATCGATGTACCGGAGTGCGTCAACCTCGTATTTTTTAAGAAGGTGCGCTCAAAGACAAAATTCTGGCAGATGATCGGACGCGGTACTCGTCTCAGCAAGGAGATCACCTGCACCGATCAGATCGACGGAGAGTACACGGCAAAGAGACGGTTCCTTATTTTTGACTATTGCGGAAACTTTGAATACTTTCGCGCTCATAAAGAAGGCTTTGAATCCCGCGAGACGAAGACGCTGTCGGAGAATATATTCGGAAAGCAGATCCGCATTGCGGTTGCGTTGCAGGAAAGTGCGTTTGCTGGGGACGAGTATCAGAACTGGAGATCCGAGCTTGTAGAGACATGCTATTCTCAGGTGTTGGCGCTGAATACCGATCTCATCGCCGTGCGTCTGCACATACAAAGCGTTGAAAAGTTCAAGAAGCAGGGAGCTTTCAATTACATTAGCGAAAGCGATAAAGGTGAACTGATGCAGCAAATCGCACCAATCGTTCATTTAGATGACAACGACGAATTCGCAAAACGCTTCGATAATTTCATGTACGGCCTGATGATTGCCCAGATGGAGCAGATGCCCTCGTTCAAGAATGCGCAAAAGCAGCTCCGAGATATCGGAACATTGTTGGAGCATAAAGTCAGTATCCCACAGGTTAAAGCAAAATTGTCGATCATTAAAGAGGTTAATACCGACGCTTTCTGGGATGCAAACAACGTTCTGCTGTATGAGCGGGTGCGGAAAGAGTTGCGTGACCTGATAAAGTTCCTAAATGATGTTGACCCTCGCAAGCCGATTATTACCCGGCTATCTGATCCGATTATAGATCAGAAAGAAGGAGATCCAATGGAGCCTGGTTATGATTTCGAAGACTATCGCGCCAAGGTCAATCGCTACGTTAACGAAAATGGGAATGCGCTCGCTATCTATAAATTAACACACAACATCCCCCTATCTGCTGCAGATTATAGCGGGCTGGAGCATGCGCTGACGAGCGAATTGGGTAGCAGGGAAGACTATGAAAGAGAGTATGGTGATACACCCTTTGGCTTGCTGATCCGTAAAATCGCCAAGTTAGATCACGAAGCAGCGATGCAGGCTTTTTCACAGTTTATAAACGATCAGTCGCTGAATCAGAAGCAGATTGCTTTTGTGCATAAGATCATTAACCACATCGAGCAGAATGGGTATATGGACAATGTTACTGAATTGCAAAATCCGCCTTTTGACAAGCCTATTAGCTTTGTAAAGCTCTTTGATGCCCGTACACGTGCAGCGTTATTAGCCGCGATCAACAAAGTGAAAGAAAACGCGGTCGTCATTGCTGCTTAATGGCAGCACAAAATATGAAAAATTAAAGATAAGATTTTTCAAAATGTGTTTTGATAACAGGAAAAATATACAGCTGGGAAACAGGCAAAATCTCACTTACTGCTGCACCTCATTTTGGCAGCGTTTCATTCATTTTTTTAACAGTGTGCCAGGCGATCGTATATTGTACAATCCATATAATGATAAAAATGAAAACAAAGATGCCGAAATAACGGAGAATGCCCGCTAGGCTGTGCTCCATCCAGTAGGTGATATAGGCGATGGGCATCATGATCACCGAAATGACCAGAAAATAGATACCGGTCTGTTTTACGAGACCCCAATGCTCAATTTCCCAGATGACAGAGCTGGCGCCGAAGCTTGCGCCTAAGACGCCGCATAAAAGTGTCTGCAGCACGACAGCATATAGCTCATTTCCCAGTCTAAGCGTTAACTCGGGAACACATGGAGAGTAGTGGCCGTCCGCCCATAGGAAAGAAATAAAAATGGTAATTAAATATCCAAGGCAAATGCCGAGCGGGATCCCAAGCAGGCTGCGCAGTAATATCTTTTTTTTCATCGTGATCACCTCATATTCCTAATAATTTTTTTATCTTGGGAACATTACGTCTGGAAACATAGGTTTTGCTGCCATTGGCCAGCATAACGCAAATGGTGCCGGTGAAGCTTAGATCAAAATGCTTTACCTTTTTGATGTTAATAATTTCTGAATTTGAAATGCGAATGAATTGATGAGGGTTCAGCTGTGCTTCGATTTCATATAGCCGCCTCTGCAAAAGATATTCACCTTGGCCGGTCACAGCTAATACTTTGTGATTGCTGGCGTAAATAGTGATGAGCTCATCCGGCTCCAGTATCTCGATGCGGCCTTCTTTGCGGCCGGAAAGAAGATGAGGAGTCTCTTCTGATAATTTCTGAATGATTTGATTTACCTCTTCTGACATGGACGCAGTCAGAATGATGACAGTAGGTTCTATACAGGAGTCATCTATCTTGATTTCAAGCTGCATGATCAACACCTCCCTTATGAAGCAGTAGTATAGAAAAAAGAAAAGGGATTTTCAATGGATTTGTGATAGATGGTCGATTAGCGTATATAAGTGGTATTCTGCATTTTATGAGGTTAGTTTTTAGATACTAATGATTCAGTATGCATTCATATTGAAAACTTACCGGATAGCGGATATAATAGGGAATAAGTCAATGAAAGATTGAGGTGAGTCAATATGGATTATGGAAAATTGCTGCAGATGAAGGAAAAGCTAAGCAGGAAGCGTGACCTGCTTCCTAAAGAGGCGCTGGCCAGTTTTGAACAGAGTTTCAATATTGAATATGCACATAATTCCACGGCCATTGAAGGCAATACCCTGACCTTGATTCAGACAAAGGCGATTATTGAAGACGGTTTATCCGTGGGCGGAAAAACATTGCGTGAAGTTTATGAAGTGGTGAACCATGCAAAAGCGTTTGCTTACGTAAAAAAGTGCACTGCTGAGGGCAGGCTGCTAGATGAGAAAATCGTTAAGGATATCCATGCTCTGCTCATGGAGAATATATTGATCGGAGGCATTTATCGAAATGTAGAGGTACGCATTTCAGGTGCAGGGCATAAGCCGCCGGCACCCAGTGAAATGTACCGGCAGGTTAAAGATTTTTTTGCCGATATACCCTATAAGGCACAATTAAATGCTATTGAACTGGCTGCTTGGACACATGCAGAGTTTGTAAAAATTCATCCCTTTGTGGATGGCAACGGCAGAACCTCTCGTATGATAATGAATTACCAGCTTATGTTACACGGATTTCTTCCAGTTTCTATTGCCAAGGAAGCGAGACTTGAATATTTTACAGCGTTGGAGGCTTATGCGGTGAACAAAGATCTTCAGCCATTTACAGAGATGATTGCACTACTGGAGGAACAGCGGCTGAAAGAATATCTGCGGATTGATCCCTCACCGGAAACGATGTAAAAGCATCAGGCGAGCGGCAGAAATGAAACAGTATTTTAAGGAGGATGCAATTATGAACGTAGAAAATACAAACCAAAGCGTTGCAGGAGTTGTCATTAAGGATAATAGGGTATTACTTGCCCGTCATACATATGGCAATGGCAAAGGAATGCTGATTATTCCGGGCGGCTATGTGAATTTAGGGGAGGCGCCGCAGGATGCCCTCAGACGTGAATTTATGGAGGAAACTCATATACTGGTTGAGCCAAAGAGTATTATCGGCATCCGATTTAATATACAGGATTGGTATATTGTATTTGCTGCAGAATATGTATCAGGACAAGCGCTGTCGGATCATGATGAGAATAGCGAGGTATTATGGATGGATGTTCAGCAGGCGCTGGCAAGGGACGATGTGCCGGAGCTGACCAAAAAAATGATTGAAAGTGCGGTTTCACAATCCTGCGGTTTACAGTATATGGATTATCAGGGAAATCCAAAACAGGCGCCATATTCCCTTTATGCAGTATCTGATTTTGATAAAAAGAGTGCTGCTCTATAAAGAGGGAGAAAATAAAATGATCAAATTGATGCCATATACCGCGGAATTTAAAAGCGACATGATTAAAAGAATAGCAGATTTTTATCATCATCATGCTGCTCTTTTAAATGAAAAAGCTGAATTAACAGAAAGTGCTTATGCAGAGGCAGAAGAGACCTTGGAAAAGTGGCAGAAACCCTCGCATGAATTGTACCTGATTCAGTGGCAGCAGTGTATGGTCGGCTTTTTGCATATTGGATATCGCGGCGGAAATGTAGCTTGGATCGAGGATATTTATGTAGATAGAGATTATC
Source organism: Lachnospiraceae bacterium (assembly GCA_022794035.1). Lineage (NCBI taxonomy): Bacteria > Bacillati > Bacillota > Clostridia > Lachnospirales > Lachnospiraceae > Lachnospiraceae bacterium. The sequence continues at coordinate 6,286 of JAAWDX010000010.1, forward strand.
GCAGCAGAGGGATTGCTACAGAGTCCATTCATGTGGCCGAAGAGATTATAAAATCTCATGCAGGATATACATCGATTTGTTTTGAAGTAGCAGCGCGAAATAAGGAAGCCCTGCATTTGTATCATAAATTGGGCTATGACAATCTGAGTATCCTTACAGTAAGGAAAGAGCTGTATGAAAACAAGAGAGATAAAACAGAAAGGCTTATGGGCTTAGATTTTAAATACTAATTCAAAGTGATCGATGAAGTATAGATATGCTTATTAAGCATATCTATACTTTTAAACTAGGTATTGGTTATTTTCTGTTAATACAGGTACAATAGAAGCAGATAAAATTTGGCGGCGGTAGATGTTAGGCCGCCAATACCAATACGGAGGAAAGAGTGATGAATCAAAAGGTGATTTTGCCCGGTACGGATGGACAGCACTATGTACCTTATGAGGAGCGCAGCGGTAATGAGTCTATTGTTTATTTTACCCGTGATCTGTCCGCGGCAGGGCTGCAGAAAATTTATCAGAGAATAAGCGGCAATATAACCGGAAAGGTAGGTATCAAGCTTCATACCGGTGAGAAAAACGGCCCCAATATTATTCCCAGAGATTGGGTAAGACAGCTAATTCAAAAGGAGCTGCCAGAAGCGGCCATCATTGAAACCAATACGTATTATGAAGGCGACCGCTATACTACAGAGCAGCACAGAGAAACGCTGCGTGTGAACGGCTGGACCTTCTGTCCGGTGGACATTATGGATGCAGACGGAGCGCTCATGCTGCCGGTAAATGGCGGTAAATGGTATACAGAAATGTCTGTCGGCAAGAATCTGATTCAGTATGATTCAATGCTGGCGCTTACGCATTTCAAAGGGCATACCAAGGGAGGCTTTGGCGGATCCAACAAAAATATTGGCATTGGCTGTGCGGATGGACGGATCGGTAAAGGCATGATCCACACAACGCCGGGCTCTAAAGATATGTGGGATATCAGCAACGAGGAGTTTATGGAGAGAATGACAGAATCCACCAAGGCGGCGATAGACCATTTTGGGCGGCATGTTGCCTATGTCAATGTGATGCGCAATATGTCCGTTTCCTGTGACTGTGAGGGGGTGGGCGCAGAGCCGGTGGTTACACCCGACATCGGCATCATAGCTTCCACTGATATTCTGGCGGCAGATCAGGCCAGTGTCGATCTGATCTATGCCCTCTCTCCAAGCGACCGGCATGCACTAGTCGAGCGCATGGAAACGCGCCATGGCCTGCGCCAGCTAAGCTATATGAAGGAGCTGGGGATGGGCAATGACCGCTATCTTCTGATAGATATTGATCATGCAGATGCTGTGATTGGTCCCCAAGAAGCCGTAGCAGGCGTAAAGCCCTTTGGACAGTAAATAAAGAGAGAAGGCCTTTTATGGCTTTGAAGTTATAAGTCATAAACAAATAAAACCCGCTGTCTAAGCGGGTTTTTATGATGTCAATATTGACTATATCCAATTTTGATGAATAAATGCTTGACGATTTTTGATAAATAAGTATATACTAATGTCAGAACAATAGAACAAAAGGAGAAGTGAGTATGGAAGAGTTTTGGAAAGATTATGCGGCTCTTGATAAAGATACGCCAATACCGTTATATTTTCAGGTGAAAAACATGGTTAAGAGTAAAATCGAAAATGGGTTGTTAAAAGAGGGGGACAGCATTCCATCAGAAGCAGAATTTTGTGAATATTTGGGGATTAGCCGTGCAACAGTGAGACAGGCTATTACAGAATTAGTGGCAGAAGGATATCTTTATCGAAAGAGAGCGAAGGGAACCTATGTTGCCATTCCTAAGATTTCAGCAGGTTTTTTTAATCGATTAGAAAGTTTCAATACAGAAATGAAAGAAAAAGGGATGAAGCCTAGTACAAAGGTAATTTCTATTAGTAAAATAGAGGCATCAGAAGATATCTGTAACAAATTAGGACTTAATGAGCAAAGTCCTTTGATTTATTTAGAGCGTTTACGTTATGCAGACGGTCAACCGGTTGTTTATGTGGAGACTTATTTGCCTTATCATGGGATGGAGCTGCTTTTAGAGCAGGATTTTGAAAATCAATCTTTATATCAGCTGCTGGAGGAACTGTATGCATATCGCATTACACGGGCTACACGAAAAATCGAAGCGGTTATAGCAAATTCTAAAGAGGCATTACTTTTACAAATGCCAGATCAAGGGGCTATATGCTTGGTACGGACAATCGCTTATACGGCGGAAGGGATACCGATTGAATACTCTAACGCACGCTATCGGGGTGATAGAAATGAGTTTATGGTAGAATTGATTCGTTAAACTTGGAAAGGAGATATTTGTGCAGGTTAAAAGAAATGCTATAGATAAAGCCATTATCATGGAAGCAGAGCTTTTATGTGATTTTTTTACAGCTTCTGATAGGAGAAATCGTGATCTTCTGCGTGAAGCAGAAAAAAGGATTTATGAGGCATTACAACTTGATATTTTTGAGGAAATTGATTTTCGCCGTATTTATTCTATATTAATGTATCGGATAGAGATACAAGAGCGGGAGATATATGATAAAGAAGGAATAGCAAGGAAGGTTTATATGAAAGTATGTAATTTTCATACTCTTGGGGAATTTCATGAAGCATTTGTGAAAAGAATTGACTGTATGGAGCATTTGCATCAGAGCATTTATTCAAGGGCAGTATCTAATACCATATATCATATTCAAAATGAACTTGACAATGAAAATCTGAGTATTCAAATGCTAGCTCGTTATGTACATTTGACGCCAAACTATTTAGCAGCTATATTCAAGAAAGAAACAGGCATCACAATTGGACAGTATTGTTTGAAAGAGAGGATAGAGAAGGCCAAGGCACTTTTAATGAATAGACAGTTCAAATTAAATGAGATTGCTCATCTTATAGGATATTGTGATGCAGGTTATTTTTCAAAAATTTTTAAACGGGAAGTAGGATGCTCTCCTTCTGAGTATCAAAGAGGTAAAATGTCTAATTTATAATGTACGGACAATATAACGTAATATTATACGTATAATCGTAAGAATGACAGATTTTATAATCAATGCAAACATGATATAATACAGGCACAGAACGACCGCAAGAATCCCGAAGGGATTTCTTGCCAAGTTCGGTGAGGGACGAGCCGAACTTGGGGTATAATAAGCGCAGCCAGATATATTTTGGCTATTCATGTATTTGCGCTGCGCTCCAAGTTTGCCAGAGGCAAACTCCGATGTCACTGTGGTATAATTTCAAAATGAAAATCATGGAGGTACAGAAAATGCAAATTAAGAGATTGGATCCTTCTAATGATCCGGTTACGTATGTGAGAGTTGTGGTTACTCAGGGAATTGCTTATTTTACGGATCATATTGCGAGACCTGAATATAAGACAGTACAAGAACAAACTAGGGGAATCCTTGCACGTTATGAAGAACTATTTGAACAATTTGGTTTAAAAAAAGAAAATATAGTTTTTGCTATTAATTATCTGGATAAAAAGTATCAACCGAAAGAGTGTCAGGATATTTTTCAAAAATGGATGGGGGATATTGAAGCGGAAGCTATGTGGATTCCATCCACCTTTTCAATGGATCGCCAGGTAGCCATTACATTTTTTGTAGCAGAGGATGAGGAACATGCTAAACAAGCGCGCGCTGATAAGGAATGGAGATTGACGATGGATGATATGCATCTTGTCAATGGTACATCGATTAGAGTTGCAAAACATAATGGTGTATGCTATTTGGTAGGAGGTGCTTGTTTAGATGGCAGCTCTGAGGCTGAACAAACAAAGAGCTTGTTGAAAGAAATGGAATTGTTATTTAAAATACATGGCTTAAAAAAAGAAAATATGATTTTCCAGTTTTCTTATTTATCAGATAGGCCGGAAGTGGATTTGGATGCGTATGAGGAAATATGGCAAGGATGGGTAGGAAGAGGAACGCCGTATCCGCCATCAGGAATCCGTATGCAGCTTGATACGCCGAAAGACCATGATGTAGATATATCGATTTTAGTAGCAATGGATGATTAAGGGAGAAAGTAAACAGAAGCGTCACAGAGAAGAGGAAAAAAAGGAAGGAATAAATTGAATTTAAAACAAGCATTAACGCCATTATCGTTAGCCCAGTATTTTGATCATACATTACTGAAGGCATATGCAACATCAGCAGACTTTCAAAAACTTTGTGCAGAAAGCGCTGCATATCATTTTAGAATGGTAGCAATCAACCCGGCTGCAGTGACTATATGTAAAGAATATTTAAAAGGGACCGATGTTCATGTCGGAGCGGCTGTTGGGTTTCCCTTGGGGCAAAACATTATTGCAATCAAAAATAGGGAAACGCTAAGTTCTATCGAAGATGGGGCAGATGAAATTGATTATGTTATTAATATTGGTGCGCTGAAAGAAAAAAAGTACGAGTATATCAGCCGTGAAATGGACAGCATAGTGAGTCTCTGCCGTAAGCATAAGGTAATTAGTAAAGTTATTTTTGAAAATTGTTATCTGACAGATGAAGAAAAGCGTACATTATGTAAAATTGCTATGGAAATAAAGCCTGACTATATCAAGACTTCTACTGGTTTTGGAGAGGCAGGCGCAACGTTAAAAGACGTACAATTGATGCTGGATGAAGTGCAGGGCAGTATCAAGGTGAAAGCAGCTGGAGGAATCAGAGATTTGGAAACAGCCATGCGACTGATCGACATGGGCGTGAGTCGCATTGGTTCTACAGCAAGTGTTTCTATTGTAGAAGAATTAAAACATACCATGTAATCAAGACTAATCGAGGAAAGGGGAGAAGAGAATGAATGTAGATCTGGCAAGACGGCTTGCGGATACGATTATGAAAAGGTATCCGAAGGCAGATGATTATCCGTATCGCTCATGGAGTTACCCGCAAGGATATCTTTTAATTGGTATGAAAAAATTGTGGGAAGCAACAGGAGATAGCAGGTATAGAGATTATATTTATGAATTCTGTGAAGCGCATGTAGGAATGGATGGGAGTATATCTGGATTTACCGGGAACAGTATGGATGATATGATGGCAGGTGCTGTTTTGGTGTGGATGTATGAACAGAAGGGCGAGGAGCGATATGCAAAGGCTTGCCATCATATTTATAAGACCTTTTTAGACTATCCCCGTACACGCGAAGGCGGTTTTTTGCATAACCGTTTTGTGTATCCAGGAGAGATGTGGGTAGACGGCGTATTTATGGGTCAAATGTTTTACAGCCGGTATGGCAGAGCCTTTCAAAAACCAGAATGCTTTGATGAAACAAAGCGTCAATTAGAGCTGATTTTTCAGTATTGTCATGCGCATGATGGGCTGTTAAGGCATGCGTATAGTGAAGATAACCTAGCTTCTTGGGCCGGAATGAATGGGCAAAGCGGATATGTGTGGAGCGAGGGGCTGGGCTGGTATGCCCTCATTTTATCTGAGGTTCTTGATATTGTACCGAAAGAGCATATGGCTTGGGAAACGGCCCGGAAGCAGTTAAAAATGCTGCTCGATGGCTTGTTAAAGCTGCAGGATCCGGCAAGCGGCCTTTGGTATCAGGTGGTGGATCGGATATATGAAGATGGAAATTGGTGCGATGTATCTGGTAGCGCTATGTTTACCTATGCGTTTCAGTATGCATTGAAGCATCAACTGGTACAGGGAGAAGAATATGAGCAGGCAGCTGCCCGAGGATATGAGGGCATAGTGCAGCGGGCGGTGACAAATGAACAGGGACTTTTGGATATATATGGTGCTTGTGAAGGACTGTGTGTACAAAATAGTTATGAAGACTATATTCATTATCCTCAGACTGTCAACGGGCAAGAGGCAGTATGCGGATGCCTATGGGCAGCAACGATATCAGAGTGGGGGATTGCATAGGAGGAGCTAACAAGATGAAAGCCTTGACAGTAGATGCAGATGGAGTACTGACAATTAAGGAAATGCCAATGCCTAGTTACGGACGTTGTCAAGCCCTAGTAAAAATGCGCAGCTGCGGTATCTGTAATGGTACGGATACAAAGCTTATCCATCGCACCTTTAAAAATTTTCATACGTATCCAGCTATTCTTGGCCATGAAGGAGTGGGAGAGGTGGTGGAAATAGGAGCTGATGTAAAGAATCTAAAAATAGGAGATATTGTCCTGTTGCCATTTTTAGAATCCCCTATGGATGGATATACTCCGGGCTGGGGAGCCTTTAGTGAATATGCGGTAGTGGGAGATGCGAAAGCATATATAGAGAATGGTATGGGACCGGGAACAGAGGCCTGGAATGAAGGATATTTAGCGCAAACCGTGCTGCATTCAGAAGACAAGGTGAATACGACAGAAGCGGTAATGATTATCACGTTTCGAGAAGTTTTAAGTGCGATTCGGCGTTTTGGATTTGCGCCTAATGAGAATGTGCTCATTTTTGGCGCCGGACCGGTAGGGCTATGCTTCACACAATTTTGCAAATTGCTGGGAATGAGAACGGTAATCAGTACAGATATATTAGATGCTAAAGTAAAAGAAGCGAAGCGGCTGGGAGCAGATTATGCGTTGAATTCGCGTAATTGCGATGTCAATGCCGAAGTCCAGCGTTTGATCCCTGAGGGATTAGACAATGTAGTGGATGCCGTAGGGATCAATTCTTTGTTAAATCAGGCTATGGGGCTCATTCGATACAATGGCAAAATTTGCGGTTATGGGATTTCACCTAAGCTAGGGATGGAGCTTGATTGGAGCTGTGCTCCCTATAATTGGAATTTGAGTTTTGTTCAGTGGCCGAGTAAACGTGAGGAAGCAGAAGCGCATGCACAAATTATGGCATGGATTAATGCGGATGTACTGAAACCAAAGGATTTCATTTCACATACATTTCAGTTTGAAGATGTCGTAGAAGCTTTTGCATTAGTAGAAAGGCATGAACCGGAAACAAAGAAAATTGTTATTGAATTTTAAGGAGAGTAGTATGCGCGAGACAAAATTATTTAGTGTTTTGCCGGAATATATCTGCACACCTGATGGTATGGCCGTAGATAGCAAGGGGAATCTGGTGCTGTCTTGTCCCAATTATGCGGAAGATGCTATGTCTGGTGTAGTGGTGCGCCTGGATAGAGAAGGCAATGTGACGAAATGGTTTGATGTGCCAGTACATCCTGAGACAGGTGTTGCACGAAATATGGGTATTGCTTTCGATGATGAATGGAATATCTATTTGTGCGATAATCAGGGATGGAGCGAGAAGCCCGAATTACTTTATAAGGGGCGGATTTTGAAGTTTACCGTGACAGAGGAAGGAGAGATTCTTAAGACGACCGTCGTTGCTGACGGAATGGAGCATCCTAATGGCATTCGAATTAAAAATGGATATATGTATGTGACGCAGAGCTATCTGCATCCAGTAAAGCGAGAGGATGGAAAGCTTACCAGTTGCGTGTATCGATTTGCTCTAAATGAAGAAAATGTACATGTAACCAATACGCTGGATGATAAAAACATTTTTGCCACCTTTGTAACAGAAAATCCAGCGTGTCAGTATGGTGCAGATGGAATCGCATTTGGACCGGACGGAGCGTTATATGTAGGAAATTTTGGAGATGGAGCCGTATATCGCTTGACCTTTGAAGAGGATGGCAGTCTGAAGGAGAATGCTGTATTTGCACAGGATAGTGCTCAGCTGCAGAGCACGGATGGTATGATTTTTGATGACAAAGGAAATCTATATATCGCCGATTTTTCTGCGAATGCTATTGCAAAAGTTACAGCAGATGGAAAGGTAGAAAGAATTGCACAGAGTCCAGATTGCACGGGCATAGATGGCGGGTTAGATCAACCTGGCGAGCCAATTGTTTGGGATGGACGCGTGATCGTCTCTTGCTTTGATTTAGTTACGGGCCCGGACAAGGTCAATACAAAGCATGAGATGCCCGCAACCCTGGTACAGCTGGCGCTTTAAAAAGGGGGGCTTATGGAGCAATATATTCTTGCTCATGATCTGGGCACTAGCGGAAATAAAGCAACGTTATATCATATAGATGGAACTCTCGCAGCCAGCATGGTAGTGGAATACGAAACATATTACCCGCATTCCGGCTGGGTAGAACAGGACCCTGAGGATTGGTGGAGAGCAGTATGTATATCCACAAAGCGCTTACTGGAGCAGGTTGGGGGCAGGCCCGAAAGCATACTGTGCGTATGCTTCAGTGGGCAGATGATGGGATGCCTGATAGTTGATAAATTGGGGAAGCCCCTGCGGCCGATGATTACTTGGGCAGATATTCGATCTGCCAAGCAAGAAGCTGAAATGATAGAAATAGTAGGGATGGAGAAAGTCTATCAGATTACAGGACATAGAGCGAGCGCCTCATATTCTGCTGCAAAGCTGCTATGGATTCGGGAGAATGAATTTGAGGTATATCAAAGAGCCTATAAAATGATCCATGCAAAGGATTTTATTATCTATTGCCTAACAGGTCGCTTTGTGACCGATTATTCAGATGCCAGCAGCACAAATTTATTTGATCTTAAAAGAAAGGAATGGTCTCAGGAGATTTGTGAGGCTCTTAATATTCCGATGGATTTGTTGCCGGAGGTGCACGCTTCAGCAGATATTGCCGGCAGGGTAACAGCTTCGGCGGCAGCTGATTGCGGGCTTCTCGAGGGAACGCCCGTAGTCATTGGAGGAGGCGATGGAAGCTGCGCATGCGTAGGAGCCGGTGTAGTATCGGATGCCGATGCCTACTGTGTGTTGGGAACATCCTCATGGATTTCCACTGCATCAAAACAGCCGATATATGATCGGAAAATGAGAACCTTTAACTGGATACATTTAGATCCTAATTTATATACGCCATGCGGCACCATGCAGGCAGCAGGAATGTCTTACAGATGGTACAGAGATCAGCTGTGTGAGGCGGAGAGGCGTATGGCAGAAAAAACAGGAGAAAATGTATATGACCTCATGAATACAGCGGCAGAGAACACCTGTCCGGGATCAGGCGGCGTATTATTTTTGCCGTATTTGTTAGGAGAGAGAAGTCCTAGGTGGAACCATGAGGCCAGAGGAGCATTTCTCGGTATGGGAGTAACGACTAGAAAATCAGAGCTTACCCGTGCTGTTATGGAGGGCATAGGATATAACCTGAAAGTGATTCTCGATATTTTGGACAAGCAACACCCGATAGAAGCATTAAAACTCATTGGCGGGGGAGCAAAAGGAAAGCTCTGGAGCCAGATTCTTGCAGATATCTGGCAAAGGCCCCTGATGATTCCTATGTACTTAGAAGAAGCTACGAGTTTAGGAGCCGCCGTATGCGGCGGTGTAGGGATTGGCCTATTTTCAGATTACACGGTAGTGCAGAAATTTAATCGCACCATGGAGATAATCCAGCCTAATCCCATGAATAAAGACTGCTACGCCATGCTTTACAAAGCCTTCAATCAGGCATATCAAGCCTTGATACCCGTGTATAGCAGCTTAGCAGAATTTAGAAGAAAAATCGGCGGATAAAATTAAAAAGGCTCTTCTCTTATGAGAGAAGAGCCTGATCGCTTTTATAACTCAAGCAAAGCCGTATGCGGACGATGGTCGCTCACAACCAGCGCCGGGATCTCCGCCTTCAGGATGCGGACAGGACCGGCCGTCATCACATAATCGATCTTCTGATCTGGCGCATCCGAAGGAAACGACAGATCGCCGCCAGGCGGCAAAAGGCTGCCGGCATCCTCAAAGACGGCGCGTAGCGGAGTCAGTGTAGGACTGTCCGGTGTCAGATTAAAATCACCCATGAGCAGGGTCGGCATGCCGGGCGTTACCTCTTGCAGCACGCTCTGCACTGCATTTTTGGCTTCGGTACTGGCAAGCCCCATATGGGTGACGAGCACCGTCAAAATTGGCGGCTCGCCGCCGTTTTCGGCAGGAAGCTCGATCTCAGCTTTGATGATGCAGCGGGATTCATACCAGGTGGGCTCGTCCTTTACCTCCGGATCGGGGATGGCGATGGTCTGGACGGAGCGGAAGGGGTATTTGGAGACAAGGGCGTTGCCGTAGGGCCCCTTGCCCTCAATGTCGATGGCCTTTCCGAAATGATAATAGTGATAGCCAAGGCCTTCGGCGATGATGCGCGCCTGCGGCAGGAAGCAGGGGTCATGCGCGTCGGATTCGTCGCGGACCTCGTTGATGCCGATGATCTCGGCACCGCAGGTCTGGATGGCCTTTATGGTGAGGGAAAGATCGATCAGAGCAGGATCCTCGCCGCGGGGCGCTTTCTTTTTGAGCGCTTCGAGAAGCTCGGGCTTCATCTCTAAAAAGTCTTTCAGCTCCTGATGATTGCGGCGGTTATAGTCCAGACCGTGCTGGATATTGAATGTCATAACAGGAATTTGCATGTTGGTAGTACCTCCGTAAATTAAGATAGCTTTATTATGCCTCTTTTTGGCGGAAAAAGGAAGAGAGAATTTAAAACAAAAGGAAGATTTTTCTTAAGAAAATCTGAAGTCAATTGACAAGGCGGCAGAGTTCTTGTATAGTGAGGGACAGGATATTTAAAGGAGTAAACGGATGAATAGACGAGAGCTATGGACCATTCCTAATATTCTGGGATATATACGGCTGCTGCTGATTCCGGTTTTTGCCGTTCTGTATCTGAAAGAATATTATCTGGGAGCCAGCATCGCGCTGGCGGTTTCTATTTTAAGTGATTTTTTGGATGGCATTATTGCCAGAAGGTTTAATCAGATTACGGAGCTGGGCAAGTTTTTAGATCCGGTGGCGGACAAGCTGACGCAGGCTACGATCGTGGTATGCTTGGCATTTCGTTATCCGCTGCTGTGGGCGATCTTTGCTGTGGAAGTGCTGAAGGAGGGCTTCATGCTGGTGGCAGGAGCCATTATGCTGAAGGTCAAAGGAAGAAAGCTGAACGGAGCGAAATGGTATGGCAAGGTGACTACTGCCGTCATGGATTTTACATTATTGTTTCTGCTGATTTTTCCGCATATGCCCGGCAGTGTGCGCACGGGCCTGATTTTATTTTGCGGCGCCTGCATGGGGCTGACGCTGGCGCTATACATACCTGAATTCTGCCGCATGGCGCGCAGTCATTGACGGATGGATAAAACCTTTTTTTATACGGTGGGGCAAGGCGAGGACGGGCTGACGCTGGGGCAGGTTCTGCGCTCAGGGCTCGGCCTGACGGCCCGGCAGATCCGGCAGGTCAAGTTTTTGCCGGACGGCCTTTGGATCAATGAACAGAGAGAGCAGAGCGGCCGGCTTGTGACGACGCGCACGCAGGTAAAGGCGGGAGATGCGATCAAGGTATGCTTTCGGGAACGGATGCAGAATGTAGAGGCTACGCCGGGAGAGCTGAGCGTTATTTATGAGGATGAAGATCTGATCTTTGTGGATAAGCCGGCCGGAATGGCGGTGCACCCGGCACACGGGCATTTTACCGATACGCTGGCTAATCTTCTGGCCGCCAGGTATCATGAGCCGGTAAGGCTGATCGGCAGGCTGGATAAGGATACCTCCGGCCTGATCGGCGCCGCCAGAAATAGCGTAGCAGTGACGCGCATGGAGGCGCAGAGAAGGACGCATCGTCTGACCCGTGAATATCTGGCGCTGGTAGAAGGCCGGATGGAAGGAGAGGGCCGCATCTGCCACCCCCTCAAAGAGCAAAGAGGCGCGCTCATGCAGATGTGCGTCGATCCGCAGGGAAAGCCGGCCGAGACCGAGTACCGCGTGTGGCATAGCTGGCGGGATTGCTCACTGGTCTGGCTGCGGCTGCGTACAGGACGGACCCACCAGATCCGGGTGCATATGGCCCATGAGGGGCATCCGCTGCTAGGGGACCCGCTTTACGGAAAGGCAGACAGGCTGCTAAACAGGGCGGCGCTGCATTCGTGGCGCATCCGGGCCGAGCAGCCCTTTACGCAGGTGCCGCTGGAGCTTACATCGCTGCCGCCGGACGATTTCAGATGCAGATGGGAGATTGAAATGAAGAACGAATATAAAGAGTACATGGAGCGTCTCACGTTTCCGCCCGCAGCGGTCGAGGCGCTGCTGCAAAAGGCCGATGCACGCCTTGACGTGCTGTGCCAGCGCTATATGGCAGGGGAGATCACGCTTCAGGAGGCGCAGGAGGCGATCGGCGAGGACTACGGCGCGTATATGGCGTTTCTGGTCGGGTGCCTGCCGGAGCTGCGCCGGTGCTATGCGGCCGCGGGGCTGCCCGAGGAGCTGTTTTGGCATACGATGATGGATCTGAAATATAAGCTGATGGAATGTCACACGGTCAAGGGGCTGTGGGGCAATTTTGCGTTTTGGTGGTATGACCGCTTTTATAAAATGACGCGCTTTACGCTGGGGCGCCTGCAATTTGAAACTGTGACGTATGAATGGCCGGCGTATACCTGCGGCGGCATCACGGTGCAGCCGGGCGATCCGGTAGTGAATATCCATATTCCTTCGGCCGGGCCGCTCACTGAGGAGCTGCGGCGGGAGGCGTATCAGAAGGCGTATGAGTTTTTCCCGGCATGCCGGAAAAAGGACGCGCTGCCCCTGGTTTGTCATTCGTGGCTGCTGGATCCGGAGTACCGGACATTTTTGCCGGCATCGTCCAATCTGATCGGATTTCAGAAGGATTTTGAGATCATTGCCTGCGAGAAGCAGGAGGAATTTAAAGATGCCTGGCGTGTCTTTGGGGCTGACGGCGGCAAGAAGCCGCAGGAGCTGCCACGGGATACGTCGATGCGGCGGGGCTTTGCCGATTTTTTGAGCGCCGGCGGCAGAACGGGCATTGGCAGCGGCATTATGCTGTGGGGACCTGAGGGAAGGATCACAGACGAAAAGGAGGAGCTATGATTTATTCGATTACGTTGATGGTGGTAGGCGCGGTGCTGGCAGTGACCGGGTTTCATTTGATGAAGCCAAAGGATGGGGATATTTCAATTGGCGGCGGCGCCTATGTGCAGGCGGATCCGGAGGAAAGACCGCCGTTTGTGCAGCAGGTAGGCAAAATCCTGCTGGGGATCGGCGTGATTTTATTTGTCGGCGGCTTGGTCTGGATTCTGAGCACTTTATTTATGGCGCTGGCAGGGATCGTGCTGGTGGCAGCAATTGTCGGCATCATTTGGTATGTAGTGCGCAGCTTTGTGCAATGAGAGAGCAGATAGGCAATCAAAAACAGACAGAGAGGGTTCGGGTCTCTCTGTCTGTTTTTTGCTGTGAAATGGTTTATTCTTTGATAAAGGCCTTGTCCTGAACAGGGATGCCGCCTTCATCCGATATATATCGTTCAACCTTCATGTGAAGATCATATTTTTCACGCAGCCTTGCGATTTGGTCCATCATAGGCGATTTGTGGTGCAGGTCAATCGATGCCTGATCCTGCCAGCTGTCGATTAAAAGGACGGTTTCTGCATCCTCCAGCGGAAAAAAGTATTCATACCGGAGGTTCCCGGCTTCACGGCGAATATCGTTTACGATCCCGGTAGAGATCATCTCTTGAGCAAATTTTTGGGCGTTTCCATTTTGACCGCTATAATAAATGTTTATGGTAATGGGCATGGTGCCGACCTCCTTTAAAGTTTTTACAGGTGTAAGGTGTGAATGAGCAAAAGCCAGGCCAGGCCGTAATAGGTGACAACGGCTACGAGGTCGTTGATGGTCGTGATCAGCGGCCCGGAGGCAACGGCCGGATCAATATGCAGCCGCTTGAGCGCTAAAGGAATCACAGTGCCGGATACGCTGGAGATGAGCAGTGCAAGCAGCAGCGCAGTGCCGGTGCAGAAGGATACGGAGAAGGCAAAGACGGGCGTTTGGTTCTTGAATATCAGCAGGTATAGACCGATCAGCAGAAAAGAGAGGAGCCCAAGCACAAGGCCATTGGTGAGACCGATGCGGGCCTCCTTGCCGACGAGATAAAGCTTCTGCCTGCTGCTGATTTTTTCATCCATCAGTACACGGATGGTAACAGCAAGGGACTGCGTGCCTACATTTCCAGCCATGTCGAGGACAAGGGATTGGAAGCTGATGATGAGGGTCAAATGGGCGACTACGGTCTCAAACATGCCGACAACACTGGAGACAACAAGTCCAAGCCCCAGCAGAATCATAAGCCATGGAAGGCGCTTGCCAATGCTTTTGCGGAGGGGCTCATGCAGATCCTCCTCAGAGGAGAGACCGGCCAGCTTGGCGTAATCATCGCCCATCTCATCATCGACAAGCTGTGTGATGTCCTGTGATGTCAGGACGCCGATCAGGCGGTTATCCGCATCGAGCACAGGAATGGAATCCTCGGAGTAGTCTTTGATCTCTTCAATACAGTCTTCAATCTGCTCGCTGGCATACACATATGGATAAGATGTCATGATGATGGCGCTTAGCTCCGTGTTTTCGCGCGCAATGATCAGATCCTTCAGATCGATGGCGCCAAGCAGCGTTTCATCGGGCGTCACGACGTAGATCGTTGAGATATTGTCATTATCGGCGGCCTGATCGATGAGCTGGCGCATGGCCTGCCGCACGCTGATATCGGCATGAATGGAGATATAGTTGGTCGTCATCTTGCTTCCGATTTCATCCTCGTCGAAGGAGCTGAGCAGGGCAATCTCATGCTTTACCTCATCGTCCATGAGCTCGATGAACATGCGGCGGCTATCCTTTTCAAGCTGGCGCAGATAGTCAAGGGTGGTAGTGATCTCAAATTGGGAAAGGAGCTGGATGCGCCTGCGGATGCCAAGCTCATCCAAATAGGCATTGAGCTTTTCTGAATATTCTAATACACGCGCCAGCGTGGGAGTATCTAAAACGCGGTATAGCTTGGCGCGTTCTTCATGGGTGAGAAGCTCTAGGGAAGCGGCGATATCATTTTCATGATATACGATGATCTTCTCCTTTAAAAGGGCTGGTGTGAGATTGCTGCGCAGAATCTGCGCAATTTCGCTTTTATAATCGGGATGCTGTGCGAGCGCTAAGGTTTCATTGGTGTTCATTGTCCTGTTTACCTCCTTGAATGAGTATGGGATCAGATGGCCGCATACTTTTGGGCATACAGGCAAAAGGGCATAAAAATACCATTGCCGTTAAACCTAAGTATGCATAAAATCCATCTTTTGATGCGATGGTGCAGCGTGAGAAACAGGCAATGGTGTTAATATATTAAATGTTAGGCATGTACGGACAGTATCTGAACCGATTTTAGCGCCGTTATATGATATAAAAACACCCTGCCGCTACTTCGACTACTACTGCCGTCCATGATTTCACCTCACTTTTAATTTATGATGATACGTCAGTATATCATATTCTCATGGATTTGGCAATGCAGGAATACAGAACGCCTGTATTTGGGGTGAATGGCGAATGAACAGGGGATCTGAAGGACGACTTGAATGGGGATTTGAAGGACGACTTGAATGGGCGACTTGAATGGGCGGCTTGAATGGGGGGCGCTGCGCCGGGAGTGGCTGAAATTTGCGATATGGCGGAATTCTGGTCAGCTTTTTTTGAGCAGGTCCGTCCCTTGAGGAGTGCCGTAGCCCGTTGTCTTTTTCTGATATCTGTTTTTTAACGTACCTTAGTCCCATTTAGTAAGTTATCTATCTACTGTTTTTGTTAATATAACTGGGTAAATTACCGTCTTTCCCAGTTGCATTGATTTTGAGTCTCTATGATAACGTATGATTTAATACGTTAATTGGTTGTAAAACCGCTATGGTTAACGGTCTTAAAGGCCCCTTTGCACGTTAAAATGATCTCAAATTCTTTCTCTAAACTACCTAAGCATGTGACTGAGAATTTTCTGCCATGAATCGCTGGATTTTTTCAGCTAATTTCAAGTTTTCCACCATACACAGCTGAATTTATGATATAATATAGACACAGAACGACCGCAAGAATCCCGAAGGGATTTCTTGCCAAGTTCAGCGAGGAATGAGCTGAACTTATGATATAATAAAGGCGGCAAGGCAATTTAGGCTAATCGAGCCCCTGAGCCGCCTTCCAAGTTTGCCTTTGGCAAACTTGTGATATCGCCATGATATAATACAGACACAGGACGACCCAAGTTCAGCGAGGAACGAGCTGAACTTTTACCGCCGGGTAAGATGCAATGCGTCAAGTTTTCTATCGTTAGGCCTTTGAAGATAGAAAGCATTGGCGCTATTTTTATGATTCAAACAGAAGACGGCCATTTATACCGCTTCAGAATGGAGGAGCAGAATGAAACAACAATCTTGCAAGCCAATCTTTTTAAAATATACGATATTAAGCATATTGGGAACACTTGGTGTTTCGTGTTATATATTGGCGGATACCTTTTTTGTGTCAAAGGGGCTGGGCAGTCAAGGGCTTACAGCGCTTAACCTAGCGATACCCATTTATAATTTCATTCATGGTACAGGACTGATGCTGGGGATGGGCGGTGCCACAAAGTTTTCCATTTATCAAAGTCAGCATAGAAAAGAAGAGATGGATGAGATATATACCAACACCCTCTATCTTGCCCTTATATTTTCTGCGGTATTTGTCTTCACGGGGCTGTTTTTCTCCGAGCACTTGGCCAAAATGCTGGGAGCGGATCATTACACAGCAGGCATGACCGTTACGTATTTGAGATGGCTTTTGATTTTTGCGCCGGCGTTTATTCTGAATGATATTTTGCTTTGTTTTGTGAGAAATGATGACGGACCGCAGCTTTCCATGATGGCCATGCTGATTGGCAGCTTTTCCAATATAGGCCTAGACTATCTTTTCATTTTTCCCTGTCAGATGGGCATCTTTGGAGCCGTTTTTGCCACAGGACTTTCACCGATCATTAGTATGGCCATGATGCTGCCGCATTGGACAAAAAAGAAAAATACATTTCACCTTATGCGCAGCAGAATGAATACGCTGATGCTTAAGCATAGTATGTCGCTGGGGCTTCCCTCTTTAATCGCACAGCTTTCTTCCGGAGCGGTGATGATTGTTTTTAATAGATTGATTTTGAGGCTGGAGGGAAATATCGGGGTCGCAGCGTATGGCGTGATTGCCAATCTTTCGCTCGTGATTGTGGCGATATATACGGGGATCGCGCAGGGCGTTCAGCCCCTTCTCAGCCGTTTTTACGGGCAGAACGATACAAAACAGCTGCAAACCGTACAGGGATATGCGATGATTCTCATGTTGATAGTTTCGGTCATCTTATATGCGGCCAGTTTCATTTTTGCCGGCCCCATCGCCGCCGTCTTTAACAGCGAGAGGCAGGCGGCACTGCAGCAAATGGCGGAGATGGGCTTAAAGCTGTATTTTATTTCAAATGGATTTGCTGGCTATAACATTATTTTAGCCACCTATTTCACCTCCATCGAAAAGGCAAGGCCTGCACAGATTCTTTCAGTTCTGAGAGGATTTGTTGTGATACTTCCACTGGCTTTTTTAATGGCCGCGGTATGGAAAATGACAGGTATATGGCTTACCTACCCAGTGACAGAGGGAGTCGTGGCATTGGCGGGGATTATCGTATATAAACGGATAAAAAGAAAAGCTGACGCAGAGCACATGGCTTGACGATGGCCGTGCGACGGTTTTGATAGGCGCTCAGCGCCCAAAAGATCACGGCTCCCGGGGTCTATTCGGCGGTGCTGCGAGAACTTACAGAAGGAGCCGCCTTGCGGAACGATAAATTGGCACTACTATGATAAGAGAGAGGGAGTTTGGACGACTACGGTGGTATGTCATCTAAACTCCCTTTCTCTTATTTACGGATTAATAAAATACCGGCGAGTGCCCCTGTAAAAATGATGGGCGCTAAGCGGACAAACAGATATTCAAATGTGTGAAAGGCGGCGCCGAAAACGGCGGTTTCAGGATCATGATAATCCCAGCCTAGATAAGGGCTGTTTAATACAATCAGGGCTGAAAAAATTATGACGATAGCGGCACATAGCGCGATAAGCATCCAGTGAAGCGCATTTCTTTTGGCAGCCCTTTCTCGGGCAAGCTGCAGGTTGATCACTTCCAGTTTTTCAGAAATTGTTCTTACGTCATCCGCCTGCGGCACAGCAACTGTTTCACCAAGCAGTGTGCTGACAGGCGTTTCCAGCACCTCAGACAGGGAGATTAGCATATCCGAATCGGGAACCGACAATCCATTCTCCCACTTGGAGACGGTTTGCCGCACCACATTTAATTTGATAGCCAGTTCTTCCTGCGAAAGCCCTTTGGATTTTCGGATGGTCTTGATGTTTTGATTTAGCATTAGAATAACCTCTTTTCTTCAAATGTTACCGCCATTATAGGAAGAGTGAACCGTTGCGGCAAGCAACGCATAATAACATATGAAGTTTATCTGCCTATGGCCGCCATGGTCTGGCCTTGCCAAGCCAGCCCTGCTCCGCCCAATACCTTCCGTCGAGATAGGCTGGGTCATTTTTATGGAGTTTTTGCTGCATCAGACGGCCGACGAGGAACTTCGCTTTTGTAATCCCATTGGTGCGCGCAGGCTTGGCATAGTCTATCTGGGTAAATTTTTGAGACAGCTTTTGTATTTTTCTTGTCAGCGCTGTCCGCTTTTTTTCGGAAAGCTTTTCCCAGACAATATCGCTCATGAGGGCACCGGTGAAGACTACGATTTTAGAAATGCCCCACCAAGATAAGCTGTGCCTGATATCCTTGGCCGCAGATTTTGCTCCTGCGCCTAAACACTGCGTAATGATGATGGCTCGTTTTCCAAACATCTCAGGAGCAGGGCGGTGTGGTATCCAGCGGTAGGCAAAATGGTCGAGAAATGCTTTCATGGCTCCCGTAGTATGAAATACATAGGCAGGAGAGGTCATGACAATCAAGTCCGCCTCCAAAAGGGATTGTTCTATTTCTGCGATGTATGCGGCGCCCTTGCAGCTATGTTCACCGTTTATGATACAGCTTACACAGCCGCTGCAAAAATGAGGGCAATCCCTTGGTAGATCGTATTCCGTAATGGTCGCTTTATCCCTAAACGCTGCTAAAAATATCTCTTTCAGCTGATAGGTCACGCCGCGTTTTTCCGTTCCGTTTATAACCGTTATGTTCATCCTTACACCTCCAAAAGATCATGCAGGAACTCGGCATGCCATAGCCTGCGGGCTTCCTTCTGTCTTAAATCGATCGCAAGCATCACCGATGCTGCATGGCAGCGAAGAAATGTCTGCTGCATAACTGAGATCAGGTAAAAGGTTTTTCTTTTTACAGTGTCTTCGTTCCAGTCGGGACGGCAGGCGGCAACAAGCGGAAGATAGGCAGCGTAGGTTCTGTACGTATTGTCATTTGGCTTTGGCTGCTTCATATCGGTCAGCATTGAAATTTTGGAAATGGTATAATGCGCAAACAGATAATCAAGAGTCATATTGCCGAGATATTCCAATTTCTTAAAAGGGGTAAAACATTCTGTTTCTTCTTGGATCTCCTGAAACTGTAAAACAATCTTATTGACTATACGCTCAACGCATACTTCAAGGAGCCTGTCCTTATTTCCAAAATGATAATTCACAAGGCCTAAGCCGACACCGGCATTTTTGCATATCTCGCGGACGGTAATGGTTTCCAGCGCCTCGCCTCTTTCCTCAATGAGTGCAATCGTTGCCTGTATAATGCTTTCTTTATGATCCATATATACATCCTCCTGAACAATGTTCAAATCCATTATATTGAACAATGTTCAAAGAGTCAAGGAAGTAGTGAATCATTCTTGGGGATTTAATCGATATAGGTTTGCTTTTCTCTGCATTTCCTTTGAACTTTCCAGTCCATTGATTTGTGTGGTACCAATATCTGTAAGAAAAGTTTGAAGAGAGAATGTTTCTTTTACTTCTCCTTGATGATTATACTCTGTAACATTAAGGGTGCAGGCATATAGTAGATCATCCTGAATCGTAAAATTGATATCAAGACCATAAGTTCCATAACAAAATTCTTCATAAAAATCTTCGAGTTCATCTGAACTTAGTATAGGTGATATACAGGTAATAAATTGAGGCCAGAAGTCACTATATCGGTCAATGCTAAACAAAACCTGTTCTATGTTTTCTTTTTCCACGATGCGGGATTTGCAGGCGTTTTCTATAAATTCCTTGTTTTGAAACAGTTCTTGAAGATGTTCTATTACTTCTGCAATATCTGTATTAGAATGGCTGAACTTTTTCTCTTCTGTAATGATAGTCTCTATATCATCTAAATAAGATCGATCATCTAAAATAAATTTTCCAATAGCATTGATTAAGTAATACTCTCTGAAATAATGATACCACATCCATTCTTGATCGTTTTCCCATTGGTTGTCATAGTAATCCTCCCCAAATAATGCTTCAGAATGCTTGGGATTTGAGGAGCTTAGGAAGAAACTATACTCATTTGTATAGTCTAAATAGACGAGGTATGTATCATAGTCGAACGCAAAATGATCGTCAGGAGTATAGTCTACGGAAAACTTCTTTGAATTGATATTATAACCATCTGCAATATCCATAAAAACGGTGAAGTCATTTTCTTCTAATGTGTTTTGTATTGCAGATATAACACGGTTAAGGGGAGTATTTCTTTCAATTGCGTTTATAATGCAAAAACTGGTGGCTACAATTACTACAGGTAGAATAAGGGTTAATAATAAAGGAATGATTTTTCGGTGTTTTTTGCCGGCAGGCGCAGCTGTAGCAATGGATGAAGCAGACCGAGTTTTTTCAGGAATTGGTGAAGCAGTCGATAAAACTGCCTGTCCACATACGTTGCAGAATTTCGCATTATCCAGCAGCTGAGTGCCGCAATGTTGGCAAAACATAGGTTTGTTCCTCCTATTCAAATACTAATTATATATAATTCAGTATATATAATCCAGTTTCTACAGCAAGAGAAAAGTTCCTTAAAGATAGAGTTAGTATAAAAGAGAGCCATATAAAATAAATCCCCCGCCTCACTGATCAGCATACCACCGTAGCTGTCAGTGAGGCGGGGGATTATCTCAGTGGGGCGTATTATTTAAAAACTATTTAAGCTCTCTTCCTGGAACTGCCGCGTGTACAGGTTATAATAGTATCCATGCGCGCGGAGCAGGTCTTCATGCTTACCGGATTCAATGATTTTACCATCTTTTACAACAAGGATTACATCGGCCTGGCGGATCGTAGAAAGGCGGTGGGCAATCACAAAGGAAGTGCGCCCCTTCATCAGGTGCTCGATGGCATCCTGAATCAGCTTTTCCGTCACCGTGTCGATGGACGAGGTGGCCTCATCGAGTACGAAAATCCGTGGATCAGCCAAAATAGCCCGGGCGAACGACAGCAGCTGTTTTTCTCCTGTGGAGAGAAGATCACCGCCTTCGCCCACATTGCTGTCGTAGCCGTTTTCCATACGGGCGATCACGCCGTCCGCCGATACGCTCTTGACAGCGGCCTCGATCTCCTCCATGGTCGCATCGGGGCGGCCGTAAAGCAGGTTTTCCTTCACCGTGCCGGAGAACAGATGGGGCGACTGCAGCACATATCCGATGTTGCTGTGCAGCCACAGCTGTGAACGCTCGCGGGCGTCGCGGCCGTCGATCAGGATCTGGCCGGAGGTGGGCTCGAAGAAGCGGCACACCAGATTGACCAAAGTGGACTTGCCCGCGCCGGTCTCGCCGACGATGGCCACATTGGTGCCCTGCGGAACCTTCAGATTGAAGTGCTCCAGCACATATTCGTCGCCGTCCGGATATTTAAACGAAACATCCTTAAATTCAATATCGCCGTGCAGCGGCTCCCAGTTTTCGCGCTTCGGCTCAAAGCTGTCGCCGTATTTTTCCAGCACCTCCGGCGTGTCCGCCACATCGGATTCCGTCTCCATCAGGCGGGTAAAGCGCTCTACATTGACCTGCACGGTAATCAGATCAGAGATCGCACGTACGATCCACTGAATCGGATCCATCAGATTCAGCGCATAGGACATGAACACCGAGAGCGTACCCAGCTCCATCACGCCCTCCATGGTGATGATACCGCCGCGCCACAGCACGAGCGCCAGCGCCAAAAAGGATGAGAAAGAAATCATGGTTACAAACAGCGCGCGGAATCTGGCAGCGCGCACCGAAGTGTGCGTCATCTGGCGGCTGGTTTCGTTAAAGCCATCTTCCATCTTGCTTTCAACAACCAGCGTTTTGGTAGTTTTAGCACCGGTAATGCCCTCATTGAAGTTACCGGTAATGCGCGAATTGATCTCGCGGATCTTACGGTTGAGGGCTACTAGCTTTTTCTGGAAAAAGGCCGCCGCCAAGGCGGTAAGAGGGACGATGACCAGCACCATGAGGGCCAGCTTGACATTGATCGAAAGCATGACCACAATGGCGCCGATAATGTAAGAGAGGTTCCATACGCCGTCCATCAGGCTCCAGGATACCAGACCGCCGATGCGGGAGGTATCGCTCATCACGCGGGCATGGATATAGCCTACGCTGTTCTGATTAAAATAGGAAAAGGATAGCGTCTGCAGATGATTAAAGCTCTCGCGGCGCATATCGCGCGAGACATACATCTCGATCTGACCGGCCTGATAGCTGGAGACCGTATTGCCGGCTACCTGCATCAGCAGGATGAAAACATAGGCGATGATAAAGCCAGGTAAGCTGTCCAGCGTGCCTAAAGCGATGAAATGATTCAGGGAGTAGCGCTGAAACAATGGAATGACAATATCGATAATGCCAGCCAGCAGGCAAAGCAGCACCATACTGATGATAATACGGCGGTAGGGCTTTAAGTAGGGAAATAACTTATTAATGCCAAAATAGGGTAAGGAGACATACTCTTGCTTCTGTGTTTCTTTCATATATTACACCTCCTTGCGAGAGTCGGTTGAAGAAGCCAAAATGGCCTCGTCAATCTGCATTTGCATATCATAGATGCGGCGGTAGATTCCGTTTTTCTCCATGAGCTCCTGATGGGAGCCCATTTCGGCAATGCGGCCCTGATCCATGACCATAATGCATTCCGCCTGCATCAGCGTAGTTACGCGGTGGGAAATTAAAATGACAGTGGAATCGCCCAGATTGCTCCGCAGCGCCTGACGGATCTTGGCATCTGTTTCAGAATCCACAGCCGATAAAGAATCATCAAATACCATGATGGGTGCCTTCTGCGTGAGCATGCGCGCGATCGCGGTACGCTGCTTCTGGCCGCCGGAGAGGGTAACGCCTCGCTCGCCGACAATGGTATCGTATCCATTGGTAAATTCTTCGATGGCATCATCCACGCAGGCGATCTGTGCGGCGCGGTGAATTTCCTCCATTGACATATCACGATGAGTGATGCCGATATTTTCCGCAATCGTGCGTGAAAACAGGAAGGGCTCCTGCAGCACCATACCGATATTTTTACGCAGATGCTTCGCCTGAATATCGGTGATATTGATGCCGTTAACCGTGATCTTTCCGCCGTTTTCAGGCAGTTCATAAAGACGGTTGAGCAGGTGCATCAGGGTGGATTTACCAGATCCGGTAGAGCCTAAAATACCAAAGGTTGTGCCCTGCGGGATGGAAAAGCTGACATCGTCGATGATCTTAACATTTGAATCGTAGCCAAAGCTGACATGGTCAAATACGATGTCGCCGTGCATATCCGGCGTGCCGGCCGTAGGCTTATCTTCCTCAGCGGGGGAGTTCATAATGTATAGGATACGTTCCACTGAAACGCCTGCTTTACTCATCTCGGAGATCACACGCCCTAG
This sequence comes from Lachnospiraceae bacterium, assembly GCA_022794035.1. Lineage (NCBI taxonomy): Bacteria > Bacillati > Bacillota > Clostridia > Lachnospirales > Lachnospiraceae > Lachnospiraceae bacterium. The sequence continues at coordinate 30,011 of JAAWDX010000010.1, forward strand.
CTGGCGCACCGGCCAGATGAGCATGGAATTATACGATAGGAAGGCGATGAACTCGCCTGTGCTGAGCGTGCCCTGCACGCAGAAAACGGAACCTAACACCAAAATCAGCATGACCTGCAGGCCGGAGATCAGATCGCCGGCGCCCCAGAAGGCGGACATGAGCTTCATCAGGGAAACCCATAGATTGGTGTAATAATGGTTCTGCTTTTCAAAGCGGTCCTTTTCAAATTTCTCCCGGCCGAAGGCATGCACGACGCGTACGCCGGTCAGGTTTTCCTGTGCAATGGTGGACAGGATGCCTTCGTTTTCGTCGCATTCCAAAAAGTGATTTCCGATTTTAGAATGGAAAAATGCAGAGTAGCTGACGATGATCGGAATGCTGACGACGGCGATGACAGACAGCCGGACGTCCATGGAGAACATAAAGAACAGGGAAAGCGCCATCAGAATGACGATACGAATAATGGATATGAGCTGCTCAGCGACAAAGATTTTGACGCGCTCGACGTCGGAGGTGCAGCGCTGGATGATGTCGCCGGTCTGATTGTTCATATGCCAGGAGAACGGCAGCTTCTGAATGTGTGCAAAGAGCTGCTCTCTCATGGACTGCATGAGCATTTCAGAGCCCTTGGAGTTCATCAGGTTGTTCGCGTAGCGGCACAGCACAGCCAGCAGCGCGATGCCGACGATGACGAGGGCGATGATGCCCAGATGCTCTCTGAAATAGGGGGCGCCGCCCCAATCCTCTAACAGGCGGGTGATGGGCGCCGGAAACGAAAAGGGTTCGCTGCCGATGACAGAATCCACGGTAGAACGAATGATCTGCGGCAGAATCATTTCCAGAAGCGTTACGCCGAATGCCGCCAGAATACTGAATATGAAAAAGTGCAGATTGCCGTGCAAAAAGTGGATAATCAAAGAAGATTTGGTGTATCTTTGATCGATAGTTTTTTTCATGTTTTTAAACCTCCTCATTGATTATTTTCATGTTACAAGCTATAATAAATAGCGGAGTCATAAGCGCAGAAGTCATCCCAAAACGATATTTTAAACTATTGGGTAACCCCATAGTCAAGCTAGAGCTAAAAATGGTTGGGATAATACTGGAAAATCCGAAAGCTTTGAGAAATCGCACAGTCAGCAGGAGGCATAATGGACGAGAAGAAATATTATACCAGCGGAGAATTTGCCAAGATGTGCCTTACAACGAAGGAGACGCTGCGGCATTATGATGAAATTGGCATTCTGCATCCGGCTTATATTGGCGAGAATGGATACCGGTATTATACGACCGGTCAGTTTTTTGATTATGATTTAATTATTACGCTGCAGGAAGCGGGCTGTTCTCTGGCGGAAATCAAGAGCTACATGGAGCATTATGAGGCTCAGGATTTTCTGGCGATGATGAAGGAAAAGGCCAAACAGCTGGAAAAAGAAAAGCGTAAAATTGAAAGTATGCAAAAACTTATTCAAAACTCAATCAAATCCACGGAATACGCGCTTACTGAGGAGTATTATAAACCGCGGCTTGTGAGTTGTGAAGAGGAATATTTGATTACAATTAAAGTCGAACATGGTGAAACGCTTACGCTTACCGAAGAGGTGGAGCGGATCCGGGATCATTTCCTGCATCTGGAAAAGCGGGATCTGTGGGAGGAGTATTCGATCGGCTCTATCATTCTGCAGGAGACGCTGGAGCAGGGAAAGTGCTATGAGAGCTATTATTATACGAGGATTCACAGCCGGAAGGAGGATGAGCGCCTCTGGATTAAGCCGGCGGGGCAGTATGTGACGATGCTGCACAAGGGCTCTTATAGCCAGCTGATTGAATCGTATAAAATCATGAAGGAATTTATCAGAGAAAACGGACTGCGCATTTGCGGCAATTCGTATGAGTATGATATGGTCAGTTATCTGGCGACGCAGAAGATGAAGGATTATGTCATCCAAATCTCAATCGAGGTCTGTCCGCAGTAAGACGGAAATTTTTTGCCTGCCTGGCAGGCGCGATGTTAAATGGAGGAAGCTATGAAATTAAATCCAAATGATGTGTGCTGGTGCGGAAGCGGCCGCAAGTATAAAAAGTGCCATATGGCGATGGATGAGCAGATGGCGATTTATCGGGACCGGGGCTGCCTGGTGCCGGATCGCCGGCTTTTGAAGACGCCGGAGCAGCTGGAGGGGCTGCGCGCGAGCGCGAAGGTGAACGTGGCGGTGCTGGACGCTGTCGCGGCGGAGATCCATGCGGGCATGAGCACGGAGGAGATCGACCGGCTGGTGTACCGGGTGACGACGGAGATGGGCGGCGTGCCGGCGCCGCTGGGATATGAGGGCTTTCCGAAGAGTGTGTGCACCTCGGTGAATGAAGAGGTGTGCCACGGGATTCCGGCGGAGGACCGGATCCTGCAGGAGGGCGACATTGTGAATGTGGATGTGTCTACGATTCTGGACGGGTACTATTCGGATTCGTCACGGATGTTCTGCATTGGCGAGGTGGATGAGAAGAAGCGCCGGCTGGTGGATGTGACGAAGGAGTGCGTGGAGCTTGGACTGGCACAGGTAAAGCCTTGGGGATTTCTGGGTGATGTGGGTGCGGCAGTGCATGCGCATGCGAAGAAAAATGGCTATAGTGTGGTGCGGGAGATTGGCGGTCATGGGATCGGGCTGGAGTTTCATGAGGATCCTTGGGTGAGCTTTGTGACGAAGGAAAACACGGGGATGCTGCTGGTGCCGGGACTGACCTTTACGATTGAGCCGATGGTGAATATGGGCCGGTCAGCGATCTACTGCGATGAGGAGAATGGCTGGACGATCTATACGAAGGATCACAAGCCGTCTGCGCAGTGGGAGATCATGGTGACTGTGACGGAGACGGGATACGAAGTGCTGGCCTGGTAAGGCGGGTATGCACTGCCTGCAATATAATGCTAAGAAGAAAAGAACCCCCAAAAGTCTGGCGGACGGGAAGGTCCGGGCTTTTGGGGGTTTTGTGTATGGGCTTTTGCATGTCGGTGGGAGCCCAAGAACTGCCGTCACCAGCATGCACACTAGTGCATTGCATGTCAGTAGGAGCCTAAATATCGCGGCCATCAGCATGTAAACTGGCACATTGCATGCCGGTAGGAACCCAAGCATCGCCGTCACCGGCATGTAAACCAGCACATTGCATGCCGATAGGAGCCTAAGTATCGCCGCCATCAGCATGCAAACTGGCACATTGCATGCCGGTAGGAGGGCAAGCATCGCCGCCATCAGCATGCAAACCAGCACATTGCATGCCGATAGGAGCCTAAGCATCGCCGTCATCGGCATGCAGACCAGCAAGTATGAAAATTTGTATCAAATATACGACGAAATATCGGTGACAAAGGCATACGGCTCGCAGCGCATTTTATACACGGCCGCGGCAAGGAGCGCCCGCGTATCGATCAGATAGGCGTTAGCCGCCAGCAATTTGCCCTTGCGCAGGTCCGGCTCCTCCAGCAACTCCTCGATGCGCTGAAATTCAGCGCCCCAGCCAAAATCATGGCCGCCGATGTATTCACGCTTTTCACCGTCCACCATATAGGTAGCAGGGAATTCGGGACGGATATAAGGAGGTTTTACTAAATCCTCAATGCCGTGCATGAAGGTGCATTTGTCCAGAATGTCGCCGATGAAAAGCAGCTTTCCTTTATAAAGAGGCAGCAGCATAAAGGGCGAGCGTGGGCCCACTGCTGTTTGGTCCATGGCGTGCCGCACGGTTAGCGTATGGGCAAGGCGGCCTTTGGCGCATACGGAATGCGTGGGGTGAAGGCTGCGCTCTGTGCCGGGGCGCTGCATAAACACAGTTGGCAGCAGACCGATGCAGGGCAGCGTTTTAGCACTTTCAAATACCGGATGCTCTGTATTTACCGTTTCATAGGTCAGTGCCGGCATCAGCAGGGTACCGTCTTCACCTAAAACCTCTTCTAAGGCATCGATGATGGCATCGGGCGTAGCGTTGGTGCCAAGCGCTTTCATAGAAGAATGTACCAACAAAGTGTCTCCGGCACATACGCCAAGCTGGCGCAGATCCTTTTTAAATTGTGTGATGTCTGTCATTTCAGTCAATCCTCCTAAAATTTGAAAACTAGGAAGAAAGGCAGTAAAGGCTTATCTTGGCTGAATGGGCAGCAGAAGATCGATTTTTCCATCGATTCCATCGGGGGGCCATCCCTTATGCGAGGCATATACCCAGTTCAGATGCTCCTCCAGAAACTGACCGACATGGTCGATCTGGTATCTTGGATGACGCTCAGCCCATGCCTTCAGAAATTCCCATTCATGAAAATCAGGAAAGTCAATGGTATAGGCAGCATACAGGCCGCCGGCAAAATATTTTTTAGAAAAGGACGAAGGCACACATAGATTCTCCGGAATACTGACCCAGTTCGCATAGGTATGAAGGTCGTTATGATCGCCGGAAGAAGGCGAAATGCCAAAGAGCCGGGCATCCGGCTTTTTTTCATAGAGCCTCTCATGGCAGATAAACTGATCCATCACGTTACCGACGCTTTCCTCCGGACTTTCGCTGGTTTCCTGATAGGAAGCGACCCAAAGAGGGGGCAGCAGTATCATGCGGATATGCTGTTCTTTTTCAGACAGAATCAAAGGAGAAGCCGCTGCCAGATGATGCTTTTCCAGCGGGAGAGATCCTGCCAGGGCGCTTACTGCCTCCGGCAGCCAGTCATCCCCGCTTTCCCTCTGCAGAGCCAGGCTGTGCAGCGCCTTTTCTATCAGCTGCAGGAGCGCAATGTTCTGCCGGACTTCTAGCAGATGTTCCTGCAAAAGTGCCGTAGCCGCCGCCCGGTCTCCATCTAGTATGCCCTTAATCTTTTTTAATGGAATTCGTAGCTTGCGCAGTAAAATAATTTGCCGAATCCGCCGAACCGTATCTTCATCATACACACGATAGGCATAGTTTTCCCGGTGCATACTCTGAATCAATCCCATCTGCTCATAATAGCGGAGCATGCGCGGTGAGATGTGCTGCTCTTTGGAAACCTCACTGATCGTGCGATAAGCCATTACCTTACCTCCTTGCAGTCAGATCATAGAGGACGACATCGTGTCAGAGTCAAGAGGTATTTCTAATTATTCTCTAAACTGGTACTGATACAAATTGGCGTACATGCCGTTAGCCGCCAGCAGCTCATCATGCGTACCGCGCTCCTGGATGCCCTCCGGCGTAATCACAATGATTTCATCGGCATTCTTAATCGTCGAAAGGCGGTGCGCCACCACTAGACTGGTCCGTCCCTTCGCCAGCTGCTCCAAAGAAGCCTGAATCAGCATCTCCGTTGCATTATCCAGCGCGCTGGTGGCCTCATCCAGAATCAGAATCGACGGGTTTTTCAGGAATACGCGCGCGATCGAGATCCGCTGCTTCTGGCCGCCCGAAAGTTTAATGCCGCGCTCGCCCACATTTGTATCATAGCCATCCTCCATCGTCATGATATAATCATGAATGTTGGCCTTCTTCGCCGCCTCGACGATCTCCTCATCGCTGGCATCCAGATTGCCATAAGCAATATTTTCGCGGATAGTACCGTTAAACAAAAATACATCCTGCGCCACCATGCCAATATTGCGGCGGAGGCTTTCACGCGAAAGCGTGGTAATATCCTGCTCATCAATGAAAATGCTGCCGGCATTCAGCTCATAAAAACGCGGGATCAAATGGCAGAGCGTGGTTTTTCCGCCGCCCGAGGGGCCAACCAGGGCCACGGTTTTGCCCTTCTCAATATTCATGGAGAGGTGATCAATCACCATGTGGTTCCCATCGTCCGGAGCGTCGCTGTCTTCTGTATAGCTGAAGCTTACATCTTTAAATTCGATATGCCCCTCAAGGCGGTCGACAGTATGAGCCTGGGGCGCATCCTCTTCCTCTTGAACGCTCATGATTTCTTCAAAGCGCTGCAGGCCCGTCATGCCGTTTTGCAGCTGCTCAAACAGGGCGATCAGCTGGTTGATGGGCTTGAGGAAAATGTTAATATAGAGCAAAAAGGCAGCATATTCACCGGCATTGATTTTACCGTAAAACAGGAACAGGCCGCCGGACACCAGCGCAACCAGATATAAAAGATCGGTGAGCAGACCGGTGCCGGAATGGAAAAAGGCCATCATCTTATAGGAGCGGCCGCGTGCCTTCTTAAAGCGTTCATTGGCTACGGCAAATTTGTCGTTTTCATGACTCTCCGCAGTATAGGCGCGGCTGACGCGGATACCGGCCAGACTGGTTTCGAGGTTGGAGTTCACCTCACCGATCTCAACGCGCGACTGCAAAAAGGCGTCGTTCATATGGCGCTGCATTTTTACGGCATAAAATACAATAAAAGGAATTACAATGAAAATGATCAGCGTCAGCCATAAATTGATGGAGGCCAGCATAATGAAGGAGCCAGTCAGCATAATCGAGGACAGAAGCAGGCCCTCAGGACCATGATGTGCGAGCTCAGCAATCTCCATAAGGTCGTTGACAAGGCGGGACATGACAGTACCGGTTTTGTTTTCATCATAAAAAGAAAAAGGAAGCTTTTGTAGATGCCGGAACATATCGCGGCGCATATCGCCCTGAATGCGGACGCCCACCACATGCCCCCAATACTGTATGTAAAAGTTGAGCAGGCATTTGAGCACATAGATGCCCAGCAGCGCGCCGGCCCAGATTAAAATAAACCGCAGCGAATCGCGGTAGACATAATCATTGATAATATTTTTAGCAATCATTGGATAAAACAGATCGCACACCGCTACGATGAGCGAGCACAGCATATCGATGTAAAAGAGCCTGCGGTGCGGCTTGTAATAGGAGATTAGTTTTTTAAAGACATTTCGTTTCATGGAGTATGATCCTTTCTGATTTTCTTCCCAAATATTTTAAAATAGTTTTGAAAAGTTGTCAAGCAAGGAGAAAGATAAAAGAAGCTTTGAGATTGGGAGTTGGTTTTCTGTGCCGGGCCTGATGGCTGGCGCTGGTTTCCCCTTCTTGCGTCGCCGATGCTTAGCGATTGTTTGCACTTGCACCGTCAATGGCTGAAATTGAAAATATAGCTGAAGCTTTTCCGCTATTCTGATTTTTTCCTCCATACCCAGTAGAATTTTTTCCACCATACGACTGCTTAGAGGCTGCTCATGACGGGCAATTTTCCACCATTTTCCTTTCTTCCACCACGGCCAGCTGAATTTTTTCAGCTAATTTCTATTTTGCGCTATAGGCAGCTGAACAGCACAAGATAAAACAACCCAAAATAAAAACCGCCCAACACAAAATAGGACGCAAGCGCGTAATCAATTGCTATAACGCAGCATCTATTTCACTATCCAGAGTAGCATATAAAGGCAACAAACAGCAGAAAATACAGCATGAGGAAAAGCTTGATAAAAATATTACTATATGCTATAATCTGAACTAAAATATTCTTTTTAGTTATAATATGGAGACAGATATGGTTAGATTGATTCGGTATTTAAAGCATTACAAAAAAGAAAGTGTAATTGGCCCTTTATTTAAACTGTTAGAAGCCTCCTTTGAGCTGATTGTGCCGCTCATCATGGCACAGATCATGGATATAGGCATCCGAAATGGCGATGCCGCCTATATCCTAAGACAAGGAGGCATGCTAGTGCTGCTCGGCGTGCTCGGTCTTAGCTGCTCACTCATTGCCCAGTACTTTGCCGCCAAAGCCTCCTTTGGCTTCGGGACGGAGCTGCGCAGCGATCTGTTTCGGCATATCAACAGCCTCTCCTATGCCGAGATCGATCAGCTCGGAACCTCTACGCTCATGACAAGAGTAACCAGCGATATCAATCAGGCGCAGAGCGGAGTCAATCTGGTGCTGCGGCTCTTTTTGCGTTCCCCCTTTATCGTAGCCGGAGCCGTGATCATGGCCTTTACAATCAACATAAAGCTGGCGCTGATCTTTGCCGTCGCCGTGCCGGTACTGGCTCTGGTGATCTACTGCGTGATGCTCAAAGGCATCCCGCACTATAAAAAAGCGCAGCGGCAGCTAGATCAAATTTCACAGATCACAAGAGAAAATCTGACCGGCGTGCGCGTAATCCGGGCCTTCTCTAAGCAGGAGGAAGAGCAGAGCCGGTTTGAACAGGCCAATGGAGCACTGCGCAAAACGCAGCTTTTTGTCGGCAAAATTTCAGCGCTTCTCAATCCGCTTACGTATGTAATTGTCAACCTAGCGACTGTGCTGATTGTCTGGCAGGGTGGCCATCAGGTGCATGACAGCGTAATCACGCAAGGCGAGGTAGTCGCGCTCGTAAACTACATGACGCAGATTCTGATCGCGCTGGTCGCGCTCGCCAACCTAATTGTAACCTTTACCAAAGCCTCCGCCTCAGCCAGCCGGATCAATGAAATTTTTGCCGTGCATTCCCAGTTAAGCGATGAAGGAAACGAGCCGCAGCAGGCGGCAAGCCAGACGCCCCATATCGAGCTGCAAAAGGTCAGCTTTGCGTATGCGGCAGGAGAAAACGCGCTTACGGATATCACGCTGCAAGTGGAAAGGGGACAGACCGTTGGGATTATTGGCGGTACGGGATCCGGCAAGACAACGCTGATCAACCTGATTCCGCGCTTTTACGATGTGACAGCCGGAAGCATAAAAATAGACGGTGTTGATGTAAAAAGCTATCCATTTCAGCAGCTGCGCTCCAAAATCGGCATCGTGCCTCAGAAAGCCCAGCTTTTCAAAGGAACGATCCGCGAAAATATGCGCTGGGGAAATCCGCAGGCAAGCGACGCAGAGATCGAAAGGGCACTCGTCATTGCACAGGCCGATGAAGTAGTTCATTCTAAAGAAAAGGGACTGGATGAAATGCTCGAGCAGGGCGGCGCGAATCTTTCGGGCGGGCAGCGGCAGCGGCTTACGATTGCCAGGGCTCTTGCAGCAAGCCCCGAAATTCTGATTCTGGACGACAGCGCTTCAGCACTGGATTTCATGACGGATTTCCGCCTGCGGCGGGCGCTGAAGGAAAATACGGACGGCATGACGGTGCTGATCGTGTCGCAGCGGGCGTCGGCGGTGAAGGATGCGGATCAGATTGTGGTGCTGGAGGATGGCCGGATGGTGGGCTGCGGCACGCATGCGGCGCTTTTGGCGGGCTGCGAGGTGTACCGCGAGATCTGCTCATCGCAGCTTTCGGAGGAGGTGCAGGCAAGATGAAGCAAAAAGAAACGATGCGGCAGGTGCTGGCGCTGATCCGTCCCTACAGTTTATACCTGGTATTGTCGCTGGCATTTGCGGTGCTGAGCACGGCGCTTACGCTTTATGTGCCCATTTTGGTGGGAGATGCGATTGATTATGTGGTGGGTCCGCAGCAGGTGGATTTTGCGGCGGTCTGGCGCCTGCTGGTGCAGATCCTGCTGCTCACAGGCGTGACGGCGCTGGCGCAGTGGCTGATGAATCTGTGCAATAATAAGATCACCTATCATGTGGTGACAGATCTGCGGATCCGTGCATTTGAGAGGCTGCAGATTTTGCCGCTGCGCTATCTGGACGCACAGGCGCATGGCGACATGATCAGCCGCATGATCACGGACGTGGATCAGTTTTCGGAGGGGCTTTTGATGGGCTTTTCGCAGTTTTTTACCGGTATGGTGACGATCATCGGCACGATTGCCTTTATGCTGACGGTGAATGTGAAAATCACGCTGGTGGTCGTGCTGGTCACGCCGGTTTCGCTGCTGGTCGCGCGCTTTATCGCCCGGCGGACCTATTCGATGTTTCAGCAGCAGTCGCAGGTGCGCGGCCGCATGACGGCTCTGGTCGAAGAGATGGTGGGCGGCCAGAAGGTGGTGAAGGCCTTTGGCTATGAGCAGGAGGCGCAGCGGCGCTTTGACGAGGTCAATGAGGAGCTCAGAGCCTGCGGACAGAAAGCGATTTTTTACTCGTCCATCACCAATCCCTGTACGCGCTTTGTCAACGGACTGGTGTATGCGGCGGTCGGCATCGTAGGCGCGGTGTTTGCTGTCAGAGGCCTGCTTTCGGTGGGGCAGCTTTCCTGCTTTCTCACCTATGCCAATCAGTATACGAAGCCTTTTAACGAAATCTCCGGTGTGGTGACGGAGCTGCAAAATGCACTGGCCTGCGCGGCGCGCGTGCTGCAGCTCATTCAGGAGAGGGCGCAGGAGCCCGATGCGCCGGATGCCAAGGTGCTCACGCCCGCAGAGATCGACGGCCGCGTATCGCTCGAAAACGTGTCATTTTCTTATACGCCGGAGCGGCCGCTGATCGAGAACCTAAATCTCAGCGTACAGCCGGGGCAGCGCATTGCCATTGTAGGGCCCACGGGCTGCGGCAAAACAACGATGATCAACCTGCTCATGCGCTTTTACGATGTGCAGCAGGGACGCATCTGCGTCAGCGGATACCCGATCCGGCATCTCACACGCAGCAGTCTGCGCGCGGGATACGGCATGGTGCTGCAGGACACATGGCTGAAGGCGGGCACGATCCGCGACAATATTGCCTATGGCTATCCGCAGGCGAGCGATGAAGAGGTGCGCCGCGCGGCGGCAGCTGCTCATGCGGACAGCTTTATCCGGCGTCTGCCGCAGGGGTATGACACGGTCATTGCCGAGGATGGCGGCAATCTTTCTCAGGGGCAGAAGCAGCTGCTCTGTATTGCCCGTGTGATGCTCTGCCTGCCGCCGATGCTGATTTTGGATGAAGCCACTTCGTCGATCGACACGCGCACCGAGCTGCAGATTCAGAAGGCATTTGCCCGGATGATGCAGGGGCGCACGAGCTTTATTGTGGCGCACCGCCTATCAACGATTAAAGAGGCGGATATCATTCTTGTGATGAAGGACGGCCATGTCATTGAACAGGGCAGCCACGAAGAATTGCTGAGGCAGAATGGGTTCTATGCAGAGCTCTATAACAGCCAGTTTGCGCAGGCATGAAAAAAACGCTAAAGTCTTGTTTATCAGACTTTAGCGTTTTTTTATGAAAGCCTCTCAGTCACGGGCCGCAGCCGCAGGGCCAGAAGCGCCGCTATCACGCACAGCACCGTATCCGGAATCACGGTCACCAAAAAGCAATTGATCCAGACAAGTCCCCATGTCACAGGCATATGAATCACATAATTACTGATCACATAAAAATACAGCATGCCGCACAGATAGTAGGCCAGCATGCCCAGCAGCGCCGCGATCAAAAAGGAAAGAAACCGCTGTTTTTTAGCCAGCATGCCAGTAAGAAAGGCCGTAAGAGCAAAGCCAATTAGAAATCCAAAGGTCGGCCGCAGCAGATAAGCAGGGCCGCCGCCAGCGGCAAATACCGGCATGCCCAGCAGTCCCAAGAGCAGATATATAAGAACGCTGCCAGATCCCAGCTTTGGGCCCAGCAAAAACCCGGCCAGCAGCGCAAATAAAAGCTGGAGTGTAAAATGCATGGGAAAGGGCTGAAGGGGAAGTGAGATTTTAATGAAAGCGCCGGCCGTCAGCAGAGCGGCAAAGAGACCGCACAGAGCGAGGCTACGGATATTATGCCTTTGCTTCATGCAGCTCTCCCTTCTGCCAATAGGTCAAAAAATGCTGCGCAGCTAAGGAAAGAGGCGCATTTTTGAGATGGACGGCGGCCATACAGGTGACCAGATCAGAGCATGCAATGGGCTGTGCGATTAAAGAAGCAGCAAATAAAGCGCTGATAGAGCGCGGCACAAGCGCGACGCCAAGGCCGGCAGAAGCCCACATGAGCGCGGTGCGCGCATCATCGCTTTTGCAAAGACAGGTATGAGAAAGTCCCTCACCGCGGAAGGCCAGATAGATCATCTGTTCAAAGCGCCGGTAATACAGCAGCGGCAAAGAGGAAAGCTCCGTCAGAGAGATCGAGGGCGCATCTGGATGAGGCAGTAAGGAGGGTCTGGCAACGGCCACTAAGGATTCAGCCTCTTTAGAAAAGCAGGTGAGCCCTTTGGTATTAAAGGGCGTACGCACAACGGCAACTTCGATTTGCCCCGTTTTGAGCTTTTCCAAGAGCTCATACGTGTTTCCCTCTGAAATTTCAAACTGAAGATCAGGAAAATCATGGCAAAAATCAAACAGGCAGCTCTGCAGCAGGGCGCTGCCGCAGGACGAGATCGTGCCCAGACGCAGGATGGCTGGTGCGCCGGATTCAAAACGCCGCAGATCCTCCGCAGTGCTTGCCATCATGGAGGTGATGTTTTTAGCGCGCTGATATAAGAAGTAGCCGGCATCTGTGAGCAGCGTGCGCCTTGCGCCGCGCTCGATGAGCTGAAGCCCCAATTCATTTTCTAATTCGGCGAGCTGCTTGCTGAGAGAAGGCTGGGACATACCCAGTCTTTTCGCGGCAGCGGAAATATTGTCGGCTTCTGCAATCTGTGTAAAATAATATAGCTGTCTATCGTTCATGGTTTTCTCCTAATTAAAAAGTGAGGGCTTTGAGCGTGCGGCGCAAAAAGAAGAAGCAGAGAAGGAAAGAGGCGACTTCGGAAATGGGGAAGGCGAGCCAGACCAGATCGAGGACGCCGGAGAGCGAGAGCAGCAGCGCAACGGGCAGGAGCACAAGGAGCTGGCGGGCGATGGATACAATCAGGCTGTAAATGCTGCGGCCGAGGGCCTGAAATACAGTGGAGGCAATGATGTCAAAGCCGGCGAGCAGAAAATGCGGCGCAATGATGCGCAGGGCGGCGCGGCCCATATCCAGCATCGTATCGGAGGCGTTGAAAAGCCGGAGCAGGGCATCCGGAAAGCCTTCAAATAGGATAAAACCAAAAAGCATCAGCAGCGTAGCATAGAGGATGCTGTAGCGGATGGTCTGATGGATGCGGTCCTTTTTTTGCGCGCCGAAGTTATAGGAGATGATGGGCACCATACCGTTGTTGAGGCCGAAAACCGGCATGAAGATAAAGCTCTGCAGCTTGAAATATACGCCGAATACGGCAGTGGCGGTGGTGGAAAATACAATGAGAATTTTATTCATGCAAAAGGTCATCACCGAGCCGATCGAGGACATTAAGATGGAAGGAATGCCAATGGCGTAGATCTCGCGGATGAGCCTGCGCGTGGGTCTGTATTTTTTGAAATGCACCTGGATCTCCAGATTGACGCGGTGATTTAAGTAAAAGCCCAAGGCAGCTGCGATGATCTGGCCGGTGATGGTGGCCAGAGCGGCGCCGGCTACGCCCATGGCCGGCAGTCCTAAGTAGCCGAAGATGAAGATAGGATCGAGAATGATGTTGATGATGGCGCCGAGCCCCTGCGTAATCATGGTATAGAAGGTGCGGCCGGTGGCCTGCAGCAGGCGTTCGCCGATGATTTGGCCGAAAAGTCCAAAGGACAGGCTGGTGACGATGGTCATATAGGTGGTGCCATATTCGATGATCTGCGCATCAGAGGTCTGTACGCGGAAGAAAAATTCAGAGAGTGTGAGGCCCAGCACGGCGAATACCAGAAAACTGGCCAGAGCCAGCAGGATGCCGGTGACGGCCGTGCGATTGGCGCGCTCCTGGTCCTTAGCGCCGAGGCTGCGGGACAGGATGGCATTTACGCCGACGCCGGTACCGGTCGACACGGCAATCATCAGATTTTGCACCGGAAAAGCAAGTGATACAGCGGTGAGAGCGTTTTCATTGATCTGCGCGACAAAAATACTGTCGACGATGTTATAGAGTGCCTGTACCATCATGGAGATCATGATCGGTAGCGACATAGTAATTAAAAGGCGGTTAATCGGCATAACGCCCATTTTGTTTTCTTTTGGAGAAACGACTTGCATAGAAATCCTCACTTTCAGTTCATCGCATCAATAACATAAAAAGAGCCTGTGATATCAGCACAGGTTCCTACTAGAGCTATATACTAGTATAGAAAATTTTGCCGAAAAAGTCAAGATGATTGTCAAAAAGAGGCGGGCGTGATACAATCCTAATATAGAACAACAAGAAGGAGGCGCCTCGGTGTCAAAGCGCTTTGGAATGGAGGATACTATGAAAAATGTAACACAGATCATTCAATATGAGGGTGACAACAGCACATTTATATGGAAGCACCCTACAGAGGATTTTAACAGCCTGACCCAGCTCATTGTGCATGAGAGTCAGGAAGCCATTTTCTTTATGAACGGGCAGGCATTGGATCTTTTTACGGCCGGGCGCTACACGCTGGAAACGCAGAACATTCCCCAGATCGGAAAGCTGCTGAACCGGACGACCGGCGATCAGACGCCCTTTCACTGCGAGGTGTATTTTATCAACAAAACCGAGCAGATGGCAATCAAATGGGGAACCGACAGCAAGGTGCAGTATATCGAGCCCACCTATGGATTCCCAATTTCAATTGGCGCCTCTGGAGAGATGAGCCTGCGGGCGGCCGACAGCCGCAAGCTGCTCCTGAAGCTGGTGGGGACGGAGAGTACACTGGGACGGGAGAAGCTAGTTGGATTTTTTAAGGCGTTTCTGATGACAAGGGTAAAAAGCTATATTGCGCAGGTCATGAAGGCAAACGCGATCAACATATTTGAGATTGACGAACAGCTGCTCACTTTTTCAGAGGCGATCAAAAGCTTGCTGATAGAAGATTTTGCCGGTTATGGAGTGGCATTAGAGCAATTTTTTGTCACCAATATTGTAAAGCCCGACGGGGAGCGGCAGTATGAAAAATTTAAAGAGCTGCATTTCCGTCAGTATGCCGATATTGCAGAGGCAAAGCTGCATCAGCAGACGGATTTGATTCAGGCACAGACACAGGCGCAAAAAACGGTGATTGCTTCGCAGGCTATGGCGACCAAACGCGCACAGGAGGGATATACCTATCAGCAGGAGCGCGGCTATGATGTAGCGGAAAAGGTGGCTCAGAATGAGGCCGTGGGCGAATTTACCAATATGGGCGTTGGACTTGGCACGATGGCAGGCGTTGGCGGCGCAGTCGGCGGTATGGTTGGCGGCATGATGAAGGAAAGCCTTGGCGCAGCCCAAAAGCCGGTGGCCGCACAGGGCTTTTGCGAAAGCTGCGGCGCCAAACTAGCAGAGGGAGCTGCGTTTTGTGAAGAATGCGGCGCGGCAGTGGCCCCTTTGGGCGTTTGTAAAAATTGCGGATATTCATTTGAGCGCGCAGGCAAATTCTGCCCGCAGTGCGGTACAAAGAGGGAGGGATAAAAAATGAAGAGAAATTTTAAATATTATGGGATGGCATGGGCAGTTTTAACCGTTCTTTTTCATGTGTTTGCCTTTGTCTTGCCGCATGCCTATACGGCTTCTTTTTGGATTGGCTACGGGACAATTTTGATAGCGCTGATCGGACAGCTTATATGTGCCTACGTTGTTTTTAAAAAGGAGAATCCACAGGCTCGTTTTTATCATATTCCGCTGATTACCATCAGCTTTGGCGGACTGATTGCTTCTTTTGCTATAGGGAGCCTGTGCATGCTGATTTCGGTACTGCCGTACTGGATAGGCACTATTTTATGTGCCCTTGTACTGGCTTTTACCGCCATCTCTGTGATCAAGGCACAGGCAGCGGCAGAGATGGTCTCAGCGATGGATCAAAAGATCAAAGAACAGACCTTTTTAATGCGCGCTCTCACGATGGAAGCCGAGGGCCTAATGGCAGCTGCTGCTTCAGAGGCAGGCCGCAAGGCTTGTCAGAAGGTATACGAGGCTTTTCGGTATGCGGATCCAAAAAGCTGTGAGGAGCTGGCGCCTTTGGAGGACGAAATTAAACAGCGGTTTGCAGAGTTTAAGCTGGCGGCAGGTACGTCAGAGGAGAAAACGGAAGAGGCTGCAGCTGTGCTGCTGAGGGCGGTGGCGCTTAGAAATGAAAAGTGTAAATTATATAAATAGGCAGAGGAAAGAAGGACTACATGGCGATATTTAAGTGCAAGATGTGCGGCGGCGCGCTGGAGGTAGCGGAGAATGAGACGACAGCGGTGTGTGAATATTGCGGGACCAGGCAGACGCTGCCAAGGTTAAATGATGAGGGTAAGGCGAATTTGTATGACCGGGCCAATCATTTTCGGCGGAATAATGAATTTGATAGGGCCATGGGGATTTATGAGCAGATTCTGAATGCGGACCCGGAGGACGCGGAGGCGTATTGGTCGCTGGTGCTGTGCCGCTATGGCATTGAATATGTGGAGGATCCGGATACGCATAAGAGAATCCCTACGGTGAACCGGACGCAGCTTACGTCGATTTTTGCGGATCCGGATTATAAGCAGGCGCTGCAGCATGCGGATGGGATGCAGCGCGAGATGTATGAGGAAGAGGCGAAGGCGATCGATCAGCTGGAAAAGAACATTTTGGCTATCTCAGAGCAGGAGGATTCGTTTGATGTCTTTATTTGTTATAAAGAGACGGATGCGCTGGGCAGTCGTACGCCGGATTCGGTGCTGGCGAATGAGCTGTATCATGAGCTGACCGAGGAAGGCTTCAAAGTGTTTTTTGCCCGCATCACGCTGGAGAATAAGCTGGGGTATGCCTATGAGCCCTATATTTTTGCAGCGCTTAATTCGGCGAAGGTGATGGTAGTCATCGGCACAAAGCCGGAGTATTTTAATGCGCCTTGGGTGAAAAATGAGTGGAGCCGGTATCTGGCGCTGATTAAAAACGGCGCGTCAAAGATGCTGATTCCGGCGTACCGGGATATGGATCCCTATGATCTGCCAGAGGAGTTTGCTCATCTGCAGGCGCAGGATATGGCAAAGCTGGGCTTTATGCAGGATTTGATTCATGGCATTAAAAAGCTGGCGGCAGAGCCGCAAAAAGGGGATGTTAGAAAGCCGGACGCAGTCAGTGCGGCGCCGGGGGCCGCCCCGCTTTTGCGCAGAGCTTTTTTGTTTCTGGAGGATGGGGATTTTGCGAGCGCCGATGAATACTGTGAGAAGGTGCTGGATCTGGAGCCGGAGAATGCGCAGGCTTATTTAGGAAAGCTGCTGTCACGCCTGGAGCTGAGAAAAAAAGAAGAGCTTTCGGGGTGCTGGGAGCCTTTTGATGAGGAGCCAGAGTATCAAAAAATCGTTCGCTTTGGAGACAGTGAGCTACTTGCGATTCTGCAGGGATATATCAATGAGATCACCAAGCGCAATGAAGCGGCTCGGATTGAAAGCATGTATCAGGAGGCAGTCCTTTTGATGAGCAAAGCGAGATGGGAGGATGCCTATCAGGAGGCGGCTCGCAAATTCTCGGAGCTTTCCGGATATAAGGATTCGGAGGCGCGTATACAGGAATGTCTGGATATGGCAGAGATTATGCGCAAGGACAGCATCTATGCGGATGCAATCAGAACGATGAAAGATCGGAGTGTGAGAGCCTGTGATTCGGCCATCCGAAAGCTTGAACTGATCCCAGGATGGAAGGATGCAGATGAAAAGCTTTCGGAATGCCGGATTTTATTGGAAGAGCTGAAAATAAAGGCTGAAGAAGAGCGAAAGGAGCAAGAGCTGAGAAGAGAGCAAATGCGCCGGAGGGAGCTGGAGAAGGCCAAACGGGCTAGGATATTTAAGTGGATCAAGATGGGGGCAGCGATTGCGGTAGGTATAGGAGTGATTTTAAAAATTGTATTATCCTCACAGGCAGTGCAGTACAGCAGGGCGCGGAGCCTGCAGGAAGATGGCCGATATGAAGAGGCAGCGGAGAAATATCTGGCGCTCACGGGCTATAAGGATGCGGCCGATCAAGCGGAAAACTGCTATAAAGAGCTGTATGGAGCAGCCTATGATAAACTGAGAAAGCTAGTCCCGGGCGCCACCTATCGGTTTGGAACGTATAACCAGCTGAATGACGCCAATGAAAAACAAAAAATTGAGTGGATTGTGCTGGAAAAGGAAGGGCGCAATCTGTTGCTGGTAAGCAAATATGCATTAGATGTACAGCCGTATCATACAGAAAGGACGGAGGAGCCGATATCGTGGGAGGAGTGCTCTTTGCGGCAGTGGCTGAATACGGTTTTTATCGAAACGGCTTTTGATGAAAAGGAGCGCGAATTTATTTTAGGCACTAAAGTCGTGCAGGAACGCGAACGGAATACATTTGATTGGATCTTTTTATTGAGCGAAAGTGAAGTTCAGCAGTACTGGAAGGAAAAAATATTGAAAGGGAGCCTAGAAACGCCTTATACGGAAGCGCTGAATATCTACTGCATAGGACGGCATGTGGAGTGGTGGCTTCGTACGCCGGGCAAGGACCGGGGCTGTAAGATGCTGGCCTATAATGATATAGACATTTTAGAGAGAGGACAGCCGGTTGATTATAGCCGAGGCGGCGTTCGCCCAGCTATGTGGGTTACGTTTAGCGCCGAATAAACCGTATTTTATAGCATTTCCGCGAGCGGCGGCTAAAGGGGGAGTTAGCTTTACGAGCTGCTTAGAAATTAACGTATCTAGGCAGCTTGTAAGCCCGTTATGCGGGTAAGAAAAGGGCACTTTTAACGGGGCAGATGGATAATTTTACCCGTTATGGTAGGCTGCTTCAGCTGCTCATAACGGGTAAAATAGCAGATTAGATACGTTAAAAGCAGCGCCGCGAGCAGGTGATAACGTTGAAAAACAGACAAAGAGCAGTTAATTTTCGAGCTGCATGGAATGAGTAACTGATGATTGTTCAAAAGGGACGGATCTGAATTAGAATTAGAGTCAGAATCAGAATTTGAATTTAAACTGTTCTCTCATTTTCACCTCTTGCATTTTTGAAAAGGCTGGGCTATAATAAATAGCATAACTGCGATGATGAAAGCTGCGGTCTGATGAGCCTTGCAGAGAGCCGGCGGAGGGTGCGAGCCGGCAGGCGGCAGGATCTTTCCACTTTCGGAGCAGCCGGTGAAAGCCGGAGGGTCGTATCCTCTAGCATACGAAATGAAGAGGCTGCCTGCAAAGCAATGAGGCAGCAACTTGGGTGGCAACGCGGAATCCTTTCGTCCCATGGGTACATTGGCTTGGGACGGAGGATTTTTTATATTCTCGCAGGGATGTCCCAAACCAAAGACAACAACATTTGCCGCTGTGCGGCGCTGTAGAATGGAGGAGCATGATGTTAGATTTAAAGTTTGTCAGAGAAAATCCGGAGGCTGTGAAGCAGAATATCCGCAATAAATTTCAGGATCGGAAGCTGCCTCTGGTGGATGAGGTGATTGAGCTGGATGCGACGAGCCGCAGGGTGAAGCAGGAGGCGGATACGCTGCGGGCAAACCGCAATAAGATCTCTAAGCAGATTGGTGGGCTGATGGCCAAGGGCCAGCGCGAAGAGGCAGAGCAGGTGAAGAAGCAGGTGACGGAGGCCTCGGCGCATCTGGAGGAACTGGAGAAGCAGGAAGCGGAGCTTGCCGAGAAGATCCGCAGCATTATGCTGACGATTCCTAATATTATTGATCCGAGCGTGCCGATTGGCAAGGATGACAGTGAAAATGTGGAGCTGGAGCGCTTCGGCGAGCCGGCGGTGCCGGATTTTGAGATTCCCTATCATACGGAGATCATGGAGCGCCTGCATGGGATCGATCTGGACAGCGCCCGCAAAGTGGCCGGCAATGGCTTCTATTATCTGATGGGCGATATCGCGCGGCTGCAGTCGGCGGTGCTGACCTATGCGCGTGATTTTATGATTGACCGCGGGTTTACGTACTGCATTCCGCCGTTTATGATCCGCAGCAATGTGGTGACGGGCGTCATGAGCTTTGATGAGATGGAAGCGATGATGTATAAGATCGAAGGCGAGGATCTGTATCTGATCGGAACCAGCGAGCATTCGATGATCGGCAAATTTATTGATACGATTCTGCCGGAGGAGGAGCTGCCGAAGACGCTGACCAGCTATTCGCCGTGCTTTCGCAAGGAAAAGGGCGCGCACGGGCTGGAGGAGCGCGGCGTATACCGCATCCATCAGTTTGAAAAGCAGGAGATGATCGTGGTCTGCAAACCCGAGGATAGCATGCTCTGGTATGAGAAGCTCTGGAAGAACACGGTGGATTTGTTCCGCAGCCTCGATATACCGGTGCGCACGCTGGAGTGCTGCTCGGGCGACTTGGCAGATCTGAAGGTGAAATCGGTGGATGTGGAGGCGTGGTCGCCGCGGCAGAAGAAATATTTTGAGGTGGGCAGCTGCTCCAATCTGGGCGATGCGCAGGCGCGCCGCCTGAAAATCCGCGTCGTAGGAGAAGAGGGCAAATATTTTGCTCATACGCTGAATAACACCGTGGTAGCGCCGCCGCGTATGCTGATCGCATTTTTGGAAAATAATCTGCAGGCCGACGGCAGCGTGAAGATCCCGGAGGTACTGCGTCCGTATATGGGCGGCAAGAGCGAGATCCGCGCCTAAGGGAGGTAGCCGATGCGAACAAGAACCAAATTAAAAGACCGCAAGCTCCCCGACTACACGCGGGGCGAAGAGATTTTCAATATGACGAGTCACATCGTAGGCAGCGCCATTGCCATTGTAGTGCTGGTGACCTGCGTGGTCATGGGCGCGCTGCGCGGCACCGCCTGGTCCGTGGTCGGCGGCGCGATCTACGGCGCCTCGATGATCCTTTTATATACCATGTCCAGTATCTATCACGGGCTGCGGCCGGTCAAAGCCAAAAAGGTCATGCAGGTGATCGATCACTGCACGATCTATCTGCTGATTGCCGGAACCTATACGCCCATTATGCTGGCCGCCGTGCGGCAAGTATATCCCGCGATTGCATGGACGGTGTTTGGCGTGGTTTGGGCCTGCGCGATCGTAGCCATTGTGCTGACGGCGATTGATCTGAAGAAGTTTAAAATATTCTCCATGATTTGCTATCTGGGGATGGGCTGGTGCATCATCTTTTTTGTCAAGCAGACTGCAGAGGTGCTGGGAGGTCCGGCGATGTGGCTGCTGGTGCTCGGAGGCGTGGCCTATACGGTGGGAGCCGTGCTGTATGGTCTTGGCAAGAAAAAGCATTATATTCATTCTGTGTTTCATATTTTCTGTATTATCGGCAGTCTGTTTCATTACTTTTTGATTCTGTTTTATGTGATGCCGATTCGTTAAAATGGAGGTTCGTGTGGAAGACGTTAGTAAAAAACCAATGTTCACTAGAAAAATGATTGTTGCACTGATCGTGCCGCTCATTTTGGAACAGATTTTAAATGTATTTGTCGGCATGGCTGACTCGCTCATGGTATCCAGCGTGGGCGAGGCGGCCGTCTCCGGCATCAGTCTGGTGGATTCCGTTAATTTTCTGCTGATACAGCTTTTTGCAGCGCTGGCAACAGGAGGTGCCGTCATTTGCTCGCAGTATATAGGAAAAGGAGAGCCCGACAGCGCAGGAAAGGCAGCGAAGCAGCTGCTGTATTTCAGCGTATTATTCGCTGCAATTTTAGGCGTGATTGCGATCGTGTTTAACCGGCCGCTGCTGCAGCTGATCTTTGGACAGGTCGAGGACAGCGTCATGCAAAACGCCGTAACGTATTTTTGGCTCAGCGCTCTGTCCTATCCGTTTCTGGCACTCTATAATGCCGGTGCGGCGCTGTTCCGTTCTATGAATAAAAGCCGGGTGACTTTATACATATCGCTGATGGTTAATATCATCAATATCATTGGCAATGCCATTTTAATCTATGGGTTTAAAATGGGCGTGGCCGGCGCAGCTACGGCAACGCTGTTTGCCAGAGCTGCCGGAGGAATTGTTGTCTTTACGCTGCTTTGCAAACCCAAACAGACGATTCATATCAGCAGTCCAATGCAGTACCGTCCGGATGGGAGGATGCTCGGCCGGATTTTAAAAATCGGAATTCCCACAGGGATGGAAAACAGTCTGTTCCAGCTGGGCAAGCTGATGCTCAGCCATCTGGTGGCCACGTTTGGCACGGCCGCCATTTCTGCAAATGCCATCAGCAATACGCTGGTGAGTCTTTCTAATATTCCGGGATCTGCCATTGGACTGGGGCTGGTGACCATCGTGGGACAGTGCATGGGAGCGAGAGAAACAAAGCAGGCAGTTCAGTATACGAAAAAGATGCTGCTGCTTACTTTTGTGTTGATGAATACCATGAATGTGATTATGTATGTGGGCGCTGGCTGGCTGGCTGGGCTTTATAATCTGAGCGAGGAGGCCACGTCGACGGCCGTAGAGCTGATTCGCAGCTTTGCCCTCTTTGCTGCTGTATTCTGGCCCCTTTCCTTTACGATCCCCAATGCGCTCAGAGCGGCTGGCGATGCCAAGTTTACGATGGTTACATCGGTCAGCAGTATGTTTGCATTTCGTGTAGGGCTGGCTTATCTGCTGGCTTACACAACGGATATCGGCGTAATGTGCGTGTGGCTCGGCATGTATGCCGACTGGATCGTCAGAGGCCTGGTATACGTTACGCGCTTTTTACGCGGAAAATGGAAAAATATTCGGCTTGTATAATTTGGCAGCCGCAAATCTGACATTTGCGCCGCAGCTCTCGCGCTAACGCGCTCGAAATGGAGGAAGTATGAAAAACTAGCTCGAATAGCTAGTTTTTCATACCAGTATTTGTTGCCTGCGGCACAAATAACTTTTTTGCAGGCGCAAATCTCGCGCTGACGCGCTCGATATGGAGGAAGTATGAAACTCTTATTCATTCGTCATGGCGATCCGGATTATGCCGCGGACTCCTTGACAGAAAAAGGCTGGCGCGAAGCGAAGGCGCTGGCTGACCGCATGGAAAAGCTGGATATCGCTAAATTTTACTGCTCGCCGCTGGGCAGGGCGCGTGATACGGCCGGCGTAACGCTGCGCCGAATGGCGCGTAATGCAGAGGTCTTTGATTTTCTGCAGGAATTTCGTTATCGGATCGAAGATCCGCGCACAGGAAAGCCGCGCGGCGCATGGGATCTGTATCCCAGCGACTGGACAAAGCAGGAGGCGCTCTTTGACAAGGACCTTTGGTGGCAGTCGCCGATGATGCAGACCGGGACAGAAATTAAGCCCCGCTACGACGAGGTATGCGCGGGGCTGGACAGTCTGCTAGAGAAGCATGGCTATCGACGGGACGGGTATCTGTATCAAGTGCAGAAAGCCAATACCGATACCATTGCCGTGTTTTGTCACCTGGGCGTAATGTGCATCCTGCTTTCGCATCTTCTAAACTGCGCGCCAACCATCTTTTGGCAGGGGAGCTTTGTAGCGCCAACCTCGATCACGATGCTGGAGACCGAGGAGCGCGACAAAGGTACCGCCGTTTTTAGAATGCGCTGTCTGGGCGATACGGGGCACCTGTATATGGCAGGCGAGCCGGTATCCGATTCCGGATTTTATGAAGAGGTGCATGTGCACTAGAAAAGCCAGACCTTGAGCACGGCAAGCGCTTCCCGCAGGAAATAATTGATTTTCAAAAGAAAGCTGGACGTGGGAGCGGCAAGTCCGGTTGGATCATACCCTAGTTTACGGGCAATCCACTTGGCTCTGTACAAATGATATTCGCTAGAGACGATGGCAACGGAAGGCGCCGCCGTCTCTTTTTGTATGATGGCATAAGAAAAGGCAATATTCTGCTCAGTATTTTCAGCCTGATCCTCCTTTAAAATGCGCGCAGCGCTAATATGCTGCTGCAATAGATAATTCTCCATGGCCTGCGCCTCGGAGATGTCTTCGCCGGGACCCTGTCCGCCGGTCACGACGACCTTGCAGTCAGGATGCGATTTTAAATAAGAGGCGGCCGCCTCCAGACGGTCTAACAAAGACAGCGACGGGCTTGTGCCATTCACGCCGGCGCCCAGAAGAATCAGGTAATCCACATCATCCGGCGCATCCGTGCGGGACCCTTGAAGGATAGGAATTTCTATGATCAAAAGCGCAGAGAAAAAAAGAATCAGCAAGCTAATGACCAGCTTACGATAATGCGATAGCAGACAGAGCGCAGCAGCAAAGATAAACAGAAGGCCGATCATCTGATAGCCAAAGGGCAGCAAAAGGATGATCATGCCGAGTAATGCGCAAATTACAGATGCAAGCTTCATGCGTACCTCCTTAGAATAAAAAAGAAGGGTAATTTCACATGGAAATTACCCGAATCACTGAATCCTGCGATTCAGTGTTGTGATAGACGGTAATCACGAGACCGTCACCACAAAAGAGGACTAATGAGAAAAATGTTACAAAGACGGGCGAGGATGCACCCCCGCCCGTGATAGGTGCAAAAAATTAAATGAACCAAAATATGATTCAGTATCATGATTATAACAGCTACGAAGAGGGTTGTCAAGAAAAATATCGGAAGCACAGGGAGAGATTTTTGCATATAGTAAAATAAATCAAAAAGGAGTCAGTCTGCATGAATATTTTATATCCGTGTTTCTTAGCCCTGTTGGGGACGGGATTCACATATGCTATGACGACCTTAGGGTCAGCCGCTGTGTTTTTGGTCAAGGGAGGAGGCTCTAAAAAAACAGAGCAGCTGTTTCTTGGCTTTGCCTCCGGGGTGATGATGGCGGCCTCGGTATGGTCGCTTTTGCTGCCGGCCTTAGAGCAGGCCGAGGGACTCAGTATGATCCCCTGGATCCCGACTGCCTGCGGATTTTTAATCGGCGGAATCTTCTTCTATGTGTTAGACGTCACGCTTCCGCATCTGAATGCGGCGCATAACCGTCCAAGCAGCCTAAAGGGGACAACCAAATTGCTTACAGCCATTACACTGCATAATATACCGGAGGGCATGGCGGTGGGTCTTGCCTTCGCTTTAGCAGTGCAGGGGCAGGTGAGCGGCGCCAGCATGGCGGCGGCCATTGCGCTGGCAATGGGTATCGGCATTCAGAATTTCCCGGAGGGCGCCGCCGTAGCGCTGCCCCTGTGTCAGGAAGGAATGCCGAAGAGAAAGGCCTTTTGGTACGGCAGCCTTTCCGGCATTGTAGAGCCAATTGGCGGAGTCTTGACGGTTTTGATTGCCGGCACTGTGCAGGTGCTGATGCCATGGCTGCTGTCCTTTGCAGCCGGCGCCATGATTTATGTGATCGTGGATGAGCTCATTCCGGATGCGCATATGAACGGCTCTTCTAATATGGGGACGCTGGGCGCCATGGCCGGCTTTTTAGTGATGATGGTTCTGGATGTAGCTCTGGGATAAGGGAGTAGCAAGTGCGTCTTGACGTTTGGGCAGTAGTTTGGCATAATAACCTAAAACGGAGGTTAGTGTGTATATGGATTTACAAGAGCTAAAAAAGAAAAAAGGATTTATCTGTGATATGGACGGCGTCATTTATCATGGAAATAAGCTGCTGCCCGGCGTCAAAGAATTTGTAGCATGGCTATATCAGGAAAAAAAGGAGTTTTTATTTTTAACAAACTCCAGTGAGCGTTCGCCCAAGGAGCTGCAGCAAAAGCTGGAGAGAATGGGGCTGACTGTACCGGAGCAGCATTTTTATACGAGTGCGCTGGCTACCGCTAAATTTATTGACAGTCAGGCGCCAGGCTGCACGGCGTACGTGATCGGTGCGCCCGGTCTCGTGAATGCGCTGTATGAAGCAGGGATTACCATGAACGATACGGATCCGGATTATGTGATTGTGGGAGAGACAAGCTCCTATAACTATGACGTGCTGCTGAAAGCAGTCAAATATGTGCAGCGGGGCGCAAGGCTGGTGGCCACCAATTCCGATCTGACAGGGCCGTCCGAGCAGGGGATCATCCCGGCCTGCCGGGCGCTGGTAGCCCCCATCGAGCTGGCAACAGGAAAGCCCGCATATTTTGTGGGTAAGCCCAATCCGCTGATGATGAGAACAGGTCTTAAGCTGCTGGGAGTGCATTCGCATGA
The DNA here is from genome assembly GCA_022794035.1 of Lachnospiraceae bacterium. Taxonomy (NCBI): domain Bacteria; kingdom Bacillati; phylum Bacillota; class Clostridia; order Lachnospirales; family Lachnospiraceae; species Lachnospiraceae bacterium. The sequence continues at coordinate 55,738 of JAAWDX010000010.1, forward strand.
AGCCGTTATGATTGGAGATCGCATGGACACCGATATTGTGGCCGGCATGGAGACCGGACTCGATACAGTGCTGGTTCTGTCAGGATGCACTAAAAAAGAGGAAGTGGAGCAATACTCCTATCGACCCAAATATATTTTGGATGGCGTGGGCGATATTGCAAAATGAAAGATTTTCATTGACAAGATGCAAACTGCGTTTTATAATAATTCAAAAAGATTTTAAAAATACTTTAGAAAGGGTAATAAGATGAAAACAACGTATACGTACGATCATTTCTATCTGTACGGTGAGATCACAGAGATTTTGCAAAAATACGCGCAGGAGCATCCAGAGCTTTGCCGTATGTATTCTCTGACCAAAACGCCGGAAGGACGCGACGTTTGGGCAATAGATGTGACCAATACCAAAACAGGAAGCTATGAGGACAAGCCTGCTTACTGCATAGATGCCAATATCCATGCCGGAGAGGTAACAGGCTCGATGGTGGCCATGCATTTTCTGGATACGATTTTCTCTAATCTGGAGGATGCCGAGATCCAAAAGCTGCTGGATCGCTATACCTTTTATGTGATTCCCAGAATCACGCCGGATGCAGGTGAATGCTACCTGACAACACCGGAGATGGTGCGCTCCTCCACCAAGCTGTATCCCTATGAAAGTCTGATGCCAGGCCTGCAGCCAAAGGATATGGACGGAGACGGCCTGATCCTGAAAATGAGAGTGAAATCGCCCTATGGCGTGTGGAAAATCAGCGATCGGGATCCGCGCCTGATGACAAAGAGAAAGCCGGACGATGTGGACGGCGAGTTCTACAATGTCTATTCAGAGGGGTATATCGAGGATTTTGACGGGCATACAATTAAAACGGCTCCGGGAAGATGGGGCAACGATTATAACCGTAACTTCCCGCTGTCCTGGACGCCCGAGTACAGTCAGCGCGGCGCCGGCGCTTATCCGCTGGCAAATGATGAGACCCGTGCGATCGCAGAGTTTGTCACCAGCCATAAAAATATATGTAGCATCATCAATCTGCATACGATGACGGGCGTATATTTATATCCGCCGGGAGCCAAACATGTAAATGAAGCACCGGCTGAGGATATCAGACGGTATAAAGAGATTGGCAAAATAGCAACCGAAGAGACAAGCTATCCGGCTGTCAGCATTATTGAAGAATATATGCCAAAAGGTGCTAAGCCGCTGACCGGCTCCTTTGATGATTTTCTGTACAGCCTGATGGGACTGCACAGCTATGCCATCGAGTGCTGGGATCTGAATCCGCGCGCCGGCATTCCGCTGGTATTCCCGCAGCCTAAGGATACAGATCTGACTGATGAAGAAAAGGAAGAGCAGCATTACAAATACATCAAATGGATCGACGAGCATAATGACGGTGAAGGCTTTAAGCCGTGGACCAAGTTCCAGCATCCGCAGCTGGGCGAGGTAGAGATCGGCGGTATCGATTATAAGCATATCGTGCAGAATCCTCCGGTCAAGTATCTGCCTCAGGAAGTGGAAAAGCATACCCGCTTCTTCCTGCGCGCCGTAAAGACACTGCCCCTCATTCGCTTTACCAACGTAACGGCCGAAAGAATTGACGGCGATGTGTACAAGGTAAAGGCAACGCTGGCGAATCAGGGCTATCTGCCGACCTATATCACAGCAGAAGCTCAAAATGCCAAGATCGTCCGCGATCTGACCGTAAGCATTGAAGGCGAAGGCATCGAGCTCGTGCAGGGCAAGCAGACAGAGACCATCGGTCAGCTGGGCGGCTTCTCCACGCTGGGCGCCTCCATGTCTACGCTGGGTGCCGCAACCGGAAACGGAGACAGCTGTGAGAAGGTCATCACATGGGTGATCAAAGCAAAAGCCGGCACTACGCTTACCTTTACAGGCGGCAATGCCAAGGTGGGCAAGACAAGCACACAGTTTACAGTATAAAATCCAAATGCAAAGAGCGTTCCAAAATCAGGAACGCTCTTTTATTGTAATCAAAGTCATCGGTATAGCCGATGGCTTTAATTATGCCTGCAAATAGGCCTGCAGAGCAGGAAACCGTTCATAAAAAACCTGATAGCCGAGCTCGTACAGATGCGCCAAAACCACCGGGTCGCTTTCAGTGCGGTGAATTGCCAGCGGCTCCTTAGGAGCCAGCACAAAAAGACGGCCCTCCTGTTCAAGCTGCGCAATGCGGGCCAGCTCCTGATTGTAAGTAAGGTAGCGGTTTTTGAGAGCCTCTGCAAAAGCAGGATAGCGGCGATAGCGGCGGGCCAGCAGCGCCATGCTGCGGCTGGGAGCCTTTTGATAATCCCGCGGCTGCGTAAGAATGACAAGGATCTTATCGCAGGCAGCCTCCAGCGCCGGCTGGATAGGAATGGAGCTGACAATGCCGCCGTCCATATAGGGTGTTCCATTTAATTGAATGGGCGGAAATAAAAGCGGCAGCGCGCAGGAGGCCTGCAGCACTTTAAAGGCCTTATCATCCCGCGGGACGGGCAGATATTGAACCTTTCCGGTATGCATATTTGTCACGGCGGCCAGCACTTCGCCCGGATATTCCTTAAAAGCCCGGAAATTAAACGGAAGATGCCGGTCCGGCAGCTCCTCAAATACAAAGGAAAGATTATAATATGAGCGGTTGGCGCGGTTTAGCATATGTTTCCAGCCCATATAGCGCGGATCCGAAAGATAGCGGGTCGCGATGATATAATTACGCCGCGCCTGACGGCTGGCGTAGGATACGCCGTTAGCGATACCAGCCGAAGTACCGATGATCATATCGGCCATGATGTTTTCGCGTTCGAGGGCTTCCAGTATGCCGCAGGAAAAATATCCTCGGCTGGCGCCGCCCTCTAAAACAAGACCTAATTTCATAAAAACCTCCATTTCGGAGCGTAAACGCTTCGATTAACTTGCTATTGAAACGAAAAAGGACTATACTAAAGCTATTGCGGCATAGGCCGCGATAAGGAAAGGATACCATAATTTGAAATGAAAGAAAAGAAAAAATATGTTGTGCCTGCGGTTTTGCTGGTTACGACGCTGGTGATCTGGGGCAATTCGATGATGCCGCCTGCGCAGTCCTCGCAGATGAGCGGAGGGCTGACGCTGTGGCTGCAGGAGGTGCTGCATCTGCCTCTGAGCGAGCATCTGATCCGCAAGGCGGGGCATTTTTGCGAATATGCGCTGCTGGGAGCAGAGTATGCGCTTTGTCTGGAAAAAGAGCGGCAGAGCGGGCAGCGCATTTTTAATTGCCTGGCGCTGGGCCTGATGACAGCGGTTGCGGATGAGTCGATTCAGATTTTGAGCGGCCGCGGACCGATGGTGGCAGATATCCTGCTGGATTTTAGCGGGTTTGGCTGCGGCTTTATGGTGCTGCTGCTGGCGCGCAGGATTTTCAGACGGTGAAGGGAGTTTAAGGTGAAGAAGAAAACGAGACGAGGGATTCGGCCGATCCAGATTTTGCCGCTTGGATTTTTGAGTGTGATCATCATAGGGACCCTGCTTTTGATGCTACCGGCGGCAACCAGAAGCGGACATATGACGCTGTTTGATGCCCTTTTTACGGCAACCTCAGCTTCCTGCGTGACAGGACTGACGGTGGTGGATACCGTAACCTATTTTACAGGCCTTGGGCAGGGGATTTTGCTGGTGCTGATCCAGGTGGGCGGCCTTGGCTTTATGATCATGACGACCTTCCTGTTTTTGATTATGCGGCGCAAGATTTCGCTGCGTAACCGTGTGATTTTGAAGGAGGCCATGAGCGAAGAGAGCCTGATGAGCGCGCAGCAGATGATGCGCTCAGCGGTGCGCTATACCTTTGCGGTGGAAGGGGCGGGCGCGCTGCTGCTCTCGATTCGCTTTGTGCCGCGCTTCGGCTGGGCCAAAGGGCTTTGGAATAGTCTATTTCACAGCGTATCAGCATTTTGCAATGCCGGCTTTGATCTGCTGGGAGCTGAGGGGTCACTGCAGCATTACGCAGCGGATCCGCTGGTCAATCTGACGATCATGAGCCTGATTGTGCTGGGAGGGCTCGGGTTTACGGTCATTCATAATATAGTGAGCTACCGCAGGTATCATCGCCTTATGACGCAGGCCAGAGTGGTGCTGCTGACAAGTGCGGTGCTGCTTGTTATGGGAACGGTGCTTTTCTTAGCTTTGGAATATGATAATCCGCGGACACTGGGAGCACTGCCGGCACCGGATCGTATATGGGGCGCAGCGTTCCAGTCGGTCACATGCCGTACAGCCGGATTTTTCAGCGTGCCGCAGGCAGAGCTAACCGGTGCCGGCAAGCTGCTCTCCTGCATTCTGATGTTTATCGGGGCCGCGCCCGGAGGCACCGGAGGCGGCATCAAGGTCACCACGCTGGCAGTGCTGCTGCTGACGATCCGCGCTTTGGTGCAGGGAAAAAAGGATGTGGAGGCGTATGGCCGGCGCTTTGACCTCGCTACGCTGCGGCGTGCGCTGTGCTTATTTATGTTTGCGCTTGGCGTGCTGTTTCTGGGGCTTCTCTCGGTCTCGGCAGCAGAAAAGGGCATGGATATGCTGGATCTGGCTTATGAGCTTTGCTCGGCGCTGGGCACCGTCGGGCTCACCTGCGGTGTGACAGCAGAGGCGAGCATGTTTACGAAAGCCGTTTTATGCATTTTTATGTATTTGGGACGCGTGGGGCTGATGACATTGGTTGCCTCACTGGGACGAGAGGAAACGCAGCCCGTGGTGCAGTATCCCACAGGCAATATTATGATTGGGTAAGGAATGAAAGGAAAGGGCGTATCAGAAAATGAAAAAAAGTTTTGCCATTATTGGCCTTGGGCGTTTTGGAACGAGCCTGGCCATTCATCTGTTTGAGATGGGGCAGGAGGTGCTGGCGGTCGATATTGAAAATACGAAGGTAGAAGCCATTAAGGATCATGTCACGGTAGCAGCTCAGGCCGATCTGCGGGATGAACGCGCGCTTTCGCAGCTGGGCGTTCAGAATTTTGACGCTGTGATTATCAGCATCGGCGGCGACGTGCAGTCCTCCATCATGGCCACCGTGCTCTGCAAAGAGCTGGGAGCGCGCATGATCATCGCCAAGGCGGCGGATGCGCTGCACGCAAAGCTCCTCAAAAAGGTAGGCGCCGATAAAATTCTGATGACAGAGCGGGAGGCCGGCGCGCGGCTGGCCCGGTCGCTGGTGAGCGAGAGCCTGATCGACTATCTGGAGCTGTCGGACCAATACAGTGTGAGCGAAATAGCAATTCCTTCAAAATGGGTGGGGCATAGCCTCAATGAGCTGCGCGTGCGCAATATCTATGACATCTCCGTCATTGCCATTCGCAGAGACGAGAGCATCCTTGTCAAAATCAATTCCAAAGAGGATCTTAGGGCCGGCGATATCTTGGTTGTGATCGGTGAAAATAAAGACATTTCCAATATCATGAAGCTATAGGAGGCAGACATGGAGCGCTGGGATTTGTATACGGCAGACCGAGAAAAAACAGGGCGCAGCATGCTGCGCGGCGAAACAATACCAGCCGGTTGTTATCAGCTGGTCGTAGGGATCTGGACGATGAATGCGCAGGGACAGATTTTGCTTACGCTTCGGGACCCGAAAAAAATGGTATATCCGAATACATGGGAAAACAGCGGCGGGGCCGCACAAATGGGCGAAAGCAGCCGCCAGGCCGCCGTGCGTGAGCTGCAGGAGGAAACCGGCATCGCGGCAGCAGAGCAAGAGCTTCAGTATGTGGGGACGGTTGTCAGAGAAAGCGGCGCCCGTTCGGGCGGCAGCTTCATAGATACCTATCTGCTGCACCGCGATATCGCGCTGGCGGATATACAGCTGCAGGAGGGAGAGACGGTGGACGCCCGCTGGGTGACGCCTGATGAACTGGATGCGCTGTGCCGGCAGGGCGTTGTGGCAAGGCCGGTGGCCGAGCGCTGGGCGCAGTTTAAAGAAAAAATTATGAAGGAAGGCAGACCATGAAGCCGATTGAAACCGTAGATCCTAATTTTCGGACCGTGCAGGTCGGCAGCCGAAATGATGTGATGTTTTATGATGTCCTTCAGGAGCCGTTTCAGATTTACGGCCTCTTGAGGCCGCAGGAGCCGGAGGAAGGCTTTCTGCGGATGCCGGCAGAGATGGCCGCGCAGGTGAGCGAGGGCGTTTCTTATCTTAACACAAACACGGCAGGCGGGCGCGTACGCTTTGTTACGGATTCGCCGTATGTTGCGATTCATGCGGAGCTGCACAACATCGGCAAGATGCCGCATTTTGCCCTCAGTGGCAGCGCTGGCTTTGATCTGTATTATCAAGCAGAGGGCAAGGAGCGCTATGGCGGTACGTTTATGCCGCCGTTTGATCTGCAGACCTCGTATGAAGCGATTTTGGAGCTGCCGGACGAAGCCGCCGAGCGGGAAATAACGGTCAATTTTCCGCTTTACAGCGGTGTAAGGAGGCTGCAGATTGGTCTGAAGGCAGGCTGCCGCATCAGGAGGACGCAGGGGTACGCCCATGGGCCGGCGGTGTTTTATGGCTCCTCGATTACGCAGGGCGGATGTGCTTCGCGGCCGGGCAATGCCTATCAGAGTATTTTATCGCGCATGCTGGGGATGGATTTTTGGAATCTGGGCTTTTCGGGCAGTGCGAAGGGTGAGGAGGCGATGGGAGCGTATCTGGCAGGGCTCCCGATGGCGGCGTTTGTGTATGACTATGATCATAATGCGCCGAGCCCCGAGCATTTGCAGAGGACGCATGCTCGGATGTTTTTGCAGATTCGCGAGAGACAGCCGGAGCTGCCCGTGATCATGCTTTCGCGTCCTAAGCCGGAGCTGAATGAAGAGGAGCAGGCGCGGCGGGCGGTGATCTATGCGACATATGAGGCGGCGCGGGCAAGGGGCGACCGCCATGTGTACTGGATCGACGGCAGTGAGCTGCTGCAGCGTTTTGGCGGAGACAGCGGGACGGTGGATGGCTGTCATCCGAATGATCTGGGCTTTATGTGCATGGCAGAGGGGCTCAGAGAGGTGCTGCAGAGCGTGTTGTCATAAGAAGATAAGAGAGGGCTGTCAGTGCTGGGAGAAGATACAGGAATCCAGTCTTTGCAGAAACTTTTCAGAGGCTTTGGTGAGGACCTGGTATTTTTTCCAGATGATGTGCATGCCGGCCTTGAGGGTTGGTTTTAAGGGGCGAAAGCAGAGATTGCTTTCGCCGGAAACATTGATCAGCTTGTCGAAGCTGATGGCGTAGCCCATGCCCTCGTCGACCATGAGGGAGCCGTTAAAGAGCAGGTTATAGGTTGCAACAATATGCAGCTCTTCTTGAGGGCAGGGAAAGAAATCGCGGAAGTTTTCATTTTGAAAAGCCTGCCGGGAGAGAATGAGTGGTTGATCCAGCAAGTCATCAGCAGTGATGGCTTCTTTTTTTGCTAAAGGAGCATCGCGCCGCATGATGACGCCCCAAGTGTCCTGATAGGGGACGGGCAGGACTTCATATTTGCCAGTGTCTACCTCGCCGAATACAAGTCCGAAATCAATGAGGCCCCGATCCAGATCCTCCGTGACCGTGACGCTGTCGCCGCTGACAATATGAAGGCGGACAAGCGGATATTGTTTTTGCAGGCACTGCATGGCTCTGGCCAGATAGCGGACGCTGTCGGTCTCGCCGGCGCCGATGGTGATATCGCCGGCAATGATATCATCAGACAGCGAGATCTCATCCTCAGCCTTTTGAACCAGCTCCATGATCTCCTTGGCGCGCTTGCGCAGGATCATGCCTTCCTCGGTGAGCGTGATTTTGCGGTTTCCGCGGATAAAAAGCTCTTTTCCCAGCTCTGTTTCCAGATCCTTCAGCTGGCGGGACAGCGTGGGCTGGGAAAGGTGGAGCGAGGCGGCGGCGCCGGAGATGCTTTGCTCCCGGGCAACGGCCAGAAAATATTGCAGGACTCGGAGCTCCATGGAATTACCTCCTGTATTGAATGTTAAGATAGGTATATCAAATTATACTATAGATGTCAAGCATGGCTAGCTATGTAATATGAGTATTTGCTATTTTACTTAAAATGACGTATAGTGTACATGGAAATCTAGCAGAAAGAGACGCAGAGCGATGAAGGATAAAAAGGACGAGAGAGCCATCCTGCAAAATTTGGAGGATGCAGGCTGCAGCAAGGAAATGATGCAGGCATTTATGCAGGAGCTTAGAGAAGGGCAGCTTCGGGAGGGTCTGGAAAAGCTGAGCCTTCACAGGCGCTTTTTGCTGGAGGGCATTCATAGGGAGCAGAAGCAGATTGAATGCCTTGACTATTTGGTATATTGCTTGGAAAAAGAGCAGAAACAGAACGATATAAAGAAAGGCGGACAGCGATGAATATCATTCAAAATCAAACCTTTGACGAGGAAAGAGCTTTGTATGCGGCTCAGGATCTGATCGTAAAAAACTGTAATTTCGATGGGCCTGCTGATGGAGAAAGCGCATTTAAAGAAGGAAGAAACATTAGGGTAGAGCAGGGCTTTTTAAATCTGCGCTATCCATTTTGGCATGATGAAGGGCTCACTATTGTATCATCAGAGATGACGGAGCTTTGCCGGGCGGCGCTATGGTATTCGCATGGCATTGAAATCCGCGATACCAAGCTGCACGGCATCAAAGCGCTGCGGGAGTGCAGCCGCGTGAAGATGTATGACTGTGACCTGATTTCTCCGGAATTTGGTTGGTCGGTGCATGATATAGAAATGCATAACTGTACGGCGCAGAGCGAGTATTTTATGCTGCGCTCGGATCACCTGCAGTTTCATGATGTAAAGCTAAACGGAAAGTATTCTTTTCAGTATATCGAGGATTCTGTATTTGAGGACTGCGTGCTGGATACCAAGGATGCCTTTTGGCATGCAAAAAATGTCGTGGTCAGAAACAGCATTGTGAAGGGCGAATATCTGGCCTGGTACAGTGAAAACCTTACATTTGAAAATTGTAAAATCATTGGCACGCAGCCGCTGTGCTACTGCAAGGGGCTGCGCCTGATCGACTGTGAAATGGTGGATACCGACCTGAGCTTTGAGCGTTCTGCAGTCGAGGCTACGCTCACGGCGCCGATCATCAGTATTAAAAACCCATTAAGCGGGCATATCTATGTGCCTGCTGTGGGCGAGGTGATCATGGATATGGAGGAAGCAAAGGGTGAGGTCATCTGCGGATGAGTCGCCCGCCCAAAGGGAACAAAAAAGCCAGTGCGCATCCTATTGACGCGTACTGGCTTTTTCTTTGTATTGACATTTATGAAAAGATCATATAGAGCAGAGTAATGCCAATGCCGATGCAGGCCATGATCAGGGAGAACGAGAAATTTCCGAAGATCTGCCGTGTGGTACGGCTAAAGGCCTCCGAATTGCGGGCAAAGGTAATGGCCGTTTCATGCTGCTTATAAGGATCATCCGAATCCCCCTCCACATTCGCGCGCGCGCGGTCGGACAGAGAGCCCAGATAGTAGGCAAAGCGGTGATGCGCAATCGGGGAAACATGGCTGCGCACCTCGTGAAACAGCGTACGGCGCAGAAAGATGATGAGCAGATCCGGCAGATCACAGAGGATCCGGCAAAGACCGCCTAAAAGCGAGGGGATCAGGCGCAGCAGCACTGGGATATAAACAAAGCGTTCCAGATCCAAAAATTTGGGCCAGCGGTCCACATAGACGCCTTTTTTCATCAGGCACAGGCGCACAACGCCAAAGTACAGGAGGCATCCGATGCTGATTGAGATCAGCGCCCCTTTCAGGTTCTCGAAGGAAAAATAGGCGATGCCGGAAAGCGCCTCATGGCTGCCAAAGAAGGGCATGGAAGCGGTGGCAAGAGGGTCCATCGTAAGCTGGGGCAGGAGGCCCAGGACCGGGATCGCCAGCGCCGGCAGCAGCAGGGCGGCCATGCTCAGCTTGGTCATATAGGGGCCGCGAGCGGCTTCCGGCTTTGCCGGCTGGTCGATAAAGAGCACGACAAAGAGTTTGATCATATAGGCGACCGTGAGTCCGCCGCTCAGCAAAAAGAGCCATTCAGCGGCAGAGTACCAGCCAGAGGCGGCTGTGCCCATGTAGTGCAGCAGCGCTTCGTGCAGCAGGGTCTTGCTGATGTAGCCGCTGAAAAGCGGAACGCCGCCAAGGCCGAGCGCGGCGCAGAGATAGGCGATCAGCAGCGCCGGCTTTCTGCGGCCGCAGCCGCGGATGTCATTGAGATTCAGGCTGCCGGTATTTAGCATGACGATGCCGGCCAGCGTGAACAGCACCTGTTTAAACAGCGTGTGGTTGATCATATGCAGCACAGCGCCGCCGGCCGCCAGCAGGCTGTGCTCGCCGAGCAGGCTTACGCAGGCCAGACCGAAGATCACAAAGCCCATCTGACTCATAGAAGAGCAGGCCAGCGTGCGTTTGAGATTGACCGAAAAGAGGGCCAGCACGCCGCCGATCACCATGGTGGCGATCGAAAGGACGAGCAGAATGTTGCCCCACAGCACGCCGCCGGCAAGGCCGGCAAAGAGGTTTACGGTAACGAGCGCGATGCCGTAAATGCCAGTCTTTACGATAATACCGGAGAGCAGAGCGCTCGCCGGGGCCGGAGCCACCGGATGGGCGGCAGGCAGCCAGGTGTGCAGCGGGAACATGCCGGCCTTAGCGCCGAAGCCGGCCAGCATGCAGAGTCCGGCGGGCAGCAGGGCGCGCACGGAGAGGGGCTCACAGGCAGCGCGCAGCGCAGCAAGCTCCAGCGTGCCAGTCTGCTGATAGAGCAGGACGAGACCCATCAAAATGGCGAGGCCACCAATGACGCCATAGGTGAGATAGCTGGCGGCAGCACGCAGCGCAGCAGAGTCCTCTTCATGAGCGACGAGCACATAAGAGGAAAAGGACATAAATTCAAAGCAGATCCAGGTTGTGACCAGATTGGCGGACAGAAAGACGCCCATCGTGCCGGCCAGCGTGAGCAGCAGGAAGGCATAATAGCGGCCGAGCCGGTGCAGCTGCCGGCCGTATTCCTTAGAAAACAGGCCGGAGAGGAGCCAGGCAGCCCCTGTCAAAAAGGCGTAGATTGCACGAAAGCCGTCCAGCCGCAAATGCAGGCCTCCGAGCAGAATGGGAGAAACCATTAGCTCCAGGGGCTGGATGCAGCATAAAAGGGCTGTGAGAGCGGCTTCGGCAAAGAGAAGGGCAATCAGCAGCCATGGCTTTGGAAAGCGATAGGAAAGGCCGGCGCCCAGTATGGGCAAGATCAGTAAAGCAAGCAGCATCAATTCCATAGCAGGGTACCTCCTTAAAATGTTCCCTGCGCAATGGCAGAGACTAAACGCAGAAAAGGCTGCGGGTGGATGCCCATCACGAGGACGAGCACAGCAAACAGACAAAGGGGCAGCAGCATGCGCCAGCCAGATTCCTTAGGAATGGGCAGGCCGGGCAGCATCTGCAGCGGTGAAAAGAAGGCGCGGATGCTGATCGAGAGCATATAGAGCGCTGTCAGCAGCGCGGAAAGCAGCAGGATGCAGACGCCAATCAGAGGAAGCACACCGCCTGTCTGCAGGGCTGCCTCTGCCAGCTGCCATTTGCTGATAAAGCCGGCAAACAGCGGGATACCCGTCAGGCCAAGGCCGGCGATCGTCAGAGCGGCAAAGGTAACCGGCATTTTACGTCCCAGGCCGTCCAGCTGGAAGATGTATTCGCGGCCGGATTTATGAATGGCTGAGCCGGCGCTCAAAAAGCCAAGGATCTTCATTACGGAATGAAAAAGCAGATGCAAAAGACCGGCGGCCATGCCGATCGGGTTCATCATGGTGATGCCGAAAAGAATATAGGATAGATTGCTGACCGTTGAGTAGGCCAGACGGCGCTTAAAGTGACGCTCTTTGAGCGCCATGGAGGAGCCAAAGAGAATCGTGAAGATGACCAGTCCCATCACGGTGTACTGCGCCCAGGTGCCGGCCAGCAGCTCCGTGCCGTAGCAATAATACGTAAGGCGCGTGATGGCAAACACGCCGGCCTTGACGACGGCGACGGCATGCAGCAGCGCGGTGACCGGGGTGGGGGCCACGCCTGCCGTGGGCAGCCAGCTATGCAGCGGAAATACGGCAGCCTTTACGCCAAACCCCATAAAGGAGATCACATAGACGATGAGAAGCGTGCTCAGGCGGTTGGTACCCAGGCTGGGATTCACATCGCCGCCCAGTACAAAGGCCGTAGAGCCGCTGTATACAATGACAAATACCAGCCCCAGAAAGGCGAGCGCAGAGCCGCCCAGCGAGAAATACAGGTATTTCCGTCCGGCATACATGGCGTCATGTCCGAGCTCATGAATGACCAGCGGCAGCGTGACGAGCGTGAGCAGCTCATAAAAGAGGTACATCGTGAGCATGTTGGCGCTGAGCGCCACGCCCAGCGTGATGCCGTAGGTCATGGTAAAAAACATAAAGAAGGAATTCTGCCGGTGCTCGCGCTCCATGTATTCGAAGGCATAGAGCGTCACCAGAGGCCAGAGGCAGGAGATCATGCCGGCAAACAGGCAGCCCAGACCGTCCAGCGTAAAGCTGATATTAAGATTCTGGGTGAACTGCAGCAGGATGAAGCTGCCGGAGGGTCGGTTTAGGATGAGCAGCCAGACGAGCAGTGTAGTGAGCAGCGTGACCGCCAGCGTGTAAATGCGGCGCAGGCGAACATGATTTTGTATGAAGTAGATGCCGATGCCGCCTGCCAGTGGCAGCAGGATGGCAATGAATAAAAATGCAGCATGCATGAGAGAACCTCCTTACATCAGCACCGAAGCCAGATAGGAGACCAAAGGCTCGGTGAAAATCCCCAGCAGCAGGCTGAGCACTGTGACGACAAATAGGGGCAGCAGCATCTGCCACGAGGCCTCGCAGCGCTCGGACCGGGCATAACCGGGACCGGGCAGAAAGCCACGCAGAGAGATGGGCAGCAGATAGCCCGCTGTTAGCAGGGCGGAGATCAAGAGAATGACCGGCGCAATGTAGGAAAGGGCACCCAGATCCGCATTTAAAGCGCCGATGCAGAGAAACCATTTGCTCACAAAGCCGCCCGTGGGCGGAATACCGACGAGGGCTAAGGAAAGAATGGTGAAGCAAAGCATCGTCCAGGGCATTTTTTTGCCGATACCGGGGAGTTCATCGACGGTGACGGCGCCTGTTTGAAAGATGATCGCGCCGGCCGTCATGAACAGGCCGGATTTGATGAGTGCATGGAAAATGCTGTGCAGCAGCGCGCCGGTCGCTCCACCCTCGGTGAAGCAGCTGAGGCCCAGCAGGATATAGGAAACCTGGCTGACCGTCGAATAGGCCAGGCGCTTTTTGAGGCGTTTTTCGCGATAGGCCATCATCGAGCCTAAGAAAATGGTGAGCAGCGCCAGAACCATCCACGCAGTCTGCACCCAGCTGCCGCGCAGAAAGTCGGGGCTGAACAAAAAGTAGCTGGTACGGATGCAGCAGAGCACGCCGGCTTTGACGATGAGGGCGGAGAGCAGGGCGCTGGCCGGAGCCGGCGCTACCGGATGGGCCGAGGGCAGCCAGCCGTGCAGAGGATAGAGACCGCATTTAGCGCCAAAGCCAAGCAGCATGCAAAAGGCCGCTGTCAGCAGGAGCGCGCGGTGCTGCTCTATAGCAGAGGCATCGAGCACCCCGCCTAAGGTAAAGCTGAGCGTGTCTGCATAATGCGCGAGCAGAAAAATGCCGAATAGGGCGAGAAAGGCGCCGGCAATCGAATAGAATAGATATTTGAGGCTGGCGCGGACCGCCTCCGGCTTTTGATTATGAAGCACCAAAGGAAAGGTCGACAATGTTATGAGCTCAAAGGACAGATACAGGGTGAGCACATTTTCTGCAAAATCAAGGGCCAGCGTAAAGGCAAGCGCCAGCAGATAGAAGCAGAAAAAACGGTCCTCCCGCTCCTCGTGCTGCATATAGCGAAAGGCATAGAGGCCGATGCAGAGCCAAAGGAAGGCAGAAAACAGCGCGAAGATTCTGCCGGCCTCATCTAAGTGAAAGCGGACAGAAAGGGTATCGCTGAAGGAAAGGAGCGTCACCGCCGGCGCACTCGCCTGCAGGGCAGCCGCCAGCACCAGGCCGGCAGTCGCCGCCAGCGTGAAAAATATGAGGCTGAGCTTAAGCGTGCGGTTTTTAAATCTCAAAACCGGCAGTAAAGCGCCTGCCATCAGCGGCAGAAAAATAGCAATCAGTAATAGCATATGACAAAGCCTCCTTTGTTAATGGAACAGGTTCAGACCTCTTGTGAGGAGATCCACAACTGGCTGAGACTGCAGGCCGCAGAAGAGGTTAATAAGAATAAAGCCGGAAGCAGAAAGAGCAAACAGGCCCTGCTGCTTCAAATGTACTTTTTCACCGGCATAAGGAGACTGGGGCGCCGGCGTATAGATGCGGATAATCGTACGGAAGAAATAAAGCGTATTGAGCAGCGTACTGATCGCAAGAGCGGCCATGGTAAGCACAAGCTTGCTGGGTACGACCATGGACGAGGTGGCAAACAGCAGCTTGGAGATGAAGCCCATGAGACCGGGAATGCCAATCATGGACAGGGCGCCGACCGTAAAGGCAAAGCCCGCGAGCCGGTTGCGGTGCCCCGCACCGCTTAGATCAGAAAAGCGCTTGCTGTTTCCGGAGGCAGCTTCCAGACGGGAGGCAGCCAGAAAGAGCAGGGGCTTGGTGAGCGCGTGGGCCAGAATGTGAAAGATGGCGGCCAGCGTGCCGTCAACGGTGCCGAGGCCGATGCCCATATAGATGTAGCCGATCTGAGCAGCAGAGGAAAAGGCGATCATACGGTTGATGTTATTTTCCTTGATTGCGCTCATGGAGCCGAGGATCATGCCCAGAATGCCAAATAGAAATAAGATGTTATGGATGCCGGTGCTCATAAAGATGTCAAGACCGATGACGCGGTAGATGAATTTGATCAGCACCAGAATATATCCCTTGGAGATCAGTCCGGAAAGGATGGCGCTGGAGCTGGGCGTAGCATAGCCATAGGTATCGGGCATCCAGAAATGAAAAGGAAAACAGCCGCTTTTGATGGCGAGGCCGAGTGTGACAAGAGAGATGCACACGGTGAGCGGTACGCGGTACTGTCCGCTGAAGGCGACCAGCGCTACGGTTTCCTTAATGTTGGGAATCAAAAGATGACCGGTAATGTTGTAGAGCATGATGATGCCGATCAGGAACAGGCCGGAGCCGAGCAGGCTGAAGATCATGTAGCGCGTAGCGGCGGCCGTGGTGCGGCCGATCTGACGGATCATCAAAAGACCGCAAGAGGCCAGAGTCGAGATCTCAATAAACACATAGGCCGTGAAGACGTCATTGGTATAAAGCAGGGCCAGCAGCGAAACCTGAACGAGGTTAATTAACACAAAGTAAAGATTGCGCTTGCTTTCGCGGATGTCCTCCTTGAGTTTATGATAGCCGCCAAATACCGACAGGTACAAAATGGTGCAGAAGATGACCGCGATGGCCGCCTCTAAGGGACCAACGGAGATCTCGTTGCCCCAGGGCGCCGGAAAATGCCCCATCTGATAGACAAAGGGCGCATCCAGATACTGCGTATAGACGAATACGCAGGCTGTCATGGCCGTGACGACCAGACCCATGACGGCATATAGCCGTTTTGCCCATTTGGCGCTGATAATCGAGCTGATAACCGAGCAGAGCAGCGAGAGAACAATGGTAAAGAGAGGAAAGTTTCGCATAAAATCCATTTATTGCTTCCCTCCTTCTTCAGAATGATCGTTTTGTGCGTACATATAAATTTCATCCAGATTCAGCGTGTGATAGCGGCGGTACAGGCGCACGGTCAGAGAAAGCATGATGGCTGTAACGCTGACAGATACCACGATGCCTGTGAGTACAAGCCCGGCGGGGATGGGATTGACATAGTTTTGCGCCGCGGTCAGATTGTCGGTCAGGATGGGGGCCAGGCGTCCCCGGATATAGCCCATAGAGGTTAAAAACAGGTAGACACCGGTGTCCATTAAATTAAGACCAATAATTTTTTTAAGCAGATTGCGGTTGAACAGCAGAGTCGTAAAGCCAATGCCAAAGAGGATCATGGCGGTGAGCTCTTCATAGTTGATCATAAAATTGGCGCCCATTAGAAATTTCCTTTCTTGAACATACAGTAGAATCCATACATGGTGCAGGCAACCACGAGCCCAACGGCAATATTGAGGGGCAGAATCAGGCCGCTGCTGAAAATATCGCCGGGAGTTCCCAGAGGGATATGGCTTTCCAGATGGTTAGCGCCGGTAAAGAAGGAATAGCATTTAGCGATGCTGTAAAAGCCCAGGGCGCAAAGGGAAACGGTTTTAAACAGGCGCGGCGTAAAGAAGCGTCCTGCCGTCTCGGAGCCATAGGCCAGATTAAAGAGAATGAGGCCGGCGCCGATGATTGCGCCGCCCGAAAAGCCGCCGCCGGGGGAAAGATGGCCGTTTAAAATGATATAGATGCCAAAAAGGATGATGGCCGGCAGCAAAATGGCCGCCGTATATTTTAAGATGGGATCCTTGGGCAGGTCGAGCAGATGCTCCGTTTCCAATTGATGAGAAAGCTCATCATCCCAGGTTTCATTGTGATCGATGCGCAGCATGATGAAAACGCAGCAAATGGCGGTGAAGAGCACATGCGATTCACCCAGCGTATCAAAGGCACGGTAATCGAGGATCATACCGGCGACATAGTTGATGGCTCCGGTTTCTTGAATGCCGCTGTTGATGTAGCGCAGGTAGACCTCGTTGGTATCCGGCGAATACGGCGCGCCAAAGGCGGGCAGATATGAAACGGCCCAGAGGAGCACACCGATCAGAATGATGCAGGTGACAACGGCAAAGATCTGGTAGATGCGCTCAAAGGAGCGAATCTCCAGAAGCGAAATCCCCTTAGGAGCTTCTTTGAGGTAGGAGTCATATTCATGCCCAGGCTTGGTATTTTTTAAGGGAAGCTGACGGCTCCCGTCCTGCAGGTGCTCGGAGAGATCCAGATCGCCATGCCACCAGAGCTTAAATTTTTCAATGATGTTCGGTTGATTCGGATGATTCATCGTTTGCTTCCTCCTCTCCCTTAATCAGATGGATCTTTCTCAGTGTGATAAAGAAGAGCACACTGGTGATGCCGGCGCCCACGGCGGCCTCGGTGATGGCCAGATCCGGCGCCATCAGAAGCGCCCAGATGATGGACATGATGAGGCTGTATGACATCAGGATGATCACGGAGGTCAGTAAGTTCTTCGTGAAGCTGACAGAGACCGCGCAGATGACAAGCAGCGCTAATAGAATCATTTTAAAGAGTTCCATGATCGTTAGATTCCTCCGTTTCCTTCTTAGATGAGCCGGTCATATCGATAAAGCGGCATGTTTTGGACAGATGCTCGTTGGTGATGTATTCCAGCTTGGTGATCAGATGGGAGGACACCGGGCTGGCGAGCCACATGAACAAAATAATGCACAGCAGCTTGATGAGCGCCAGATTAAAGCCATTGGCGATCATGAGACCTAAAATAATAAATAGAATTCCTAAGGTGTCTCCCATGGCGGCAGAATGCATGCGGTTCAGCACGAAGTGGAAGCGGTGCACGCCCAGACAGGAGAGCATAATAATGCCAATGCCGGCGATGATGAAGATGGCTGATAAAATAAACAGGGTCCATTCTAGCATATCTCTTCCTCCTTTTGCTTGGCATTTGCCTCCTGCTTTTCCTTTTTATCCAGATAGACCGTAATATATATTTTGCATAGGACGACGACGGCCAAAAAACTGATCATCACATAGATGAGGCAGACATCCAGCAGATAGCTCTGATCCAGTGCCAGCGCTAAAATGGCAATGGAAAGCATGGTCATGGTGCCGATCATATTGATGGCAACCACGCGGTCGGCGATACGCGGCCCCTTGATGGCGCGGATCATGGCCATGAAGATGCCAATGCCCAGTGCGATTAAAGAAACCTCATATAAAATCTGATAGGCTGTCTCGATCATGATAGCTCCTCCATTTTATGCAGTAATTTTACAAAGGCACTGTCTTCGATCCCCTCGGCCAGACTGGGGCGAAGGGCATGAATGGTATAGAGGTCATCATCCAGCGAGATCGTGATGGTGCCGGGGGTGAGCGTAATGGAATTGGCCAGAATCGTACGGGCCAGCTGCGTTTTCAGCGGGATACGCACCGAGATAATCGAGCTGTCGGTGTGGCGCTCGCCGGCAATGATCAGCAAAATGACATTCCAATTTGCCTTGAGAATCTCCCAAAGTAGCACGGCGACATAGAGCAGAAACAGCCCCAGCCGTCTAAACAGCTGCCACTCCTTTTTTAAGGTATAATGGAGATAGGTCCGGGCAAACCAGTATACCAAAGCGCTGAGAAGCAGGCCCAATATAGTGATTTCCAGTGTGATGCGCCCGTTTAGCATAAACCAGATGAATAATAAAAACAAATACATGAGGGGTTTTCACTTCGCTTTCTAAAAAAAATGCCTGTTCGTTCAAAAGAGCAAAGCGCCTTTAAAACGAACAGACTTAATTGTAATAGGTTTGCCTTAAAAGTCAATAGGTTTTACGGATTTCTTCCTATTTATTTAGTAGCCGATAGAACGATCCACCAGATGGTGCAGCGGATCTCCCGCAAAATACCGCTTTAAATTGCGGCAAAACATATCCACATTCAGATCGCAGGTATGTCCCAATGACATGTTGCCGGAGATATGCGGCGTCAAAATTACGTTGGCCGCATCATAGAGCGGATCGTCCGCGGGCAGAGGCTCCGGCGTCATCACATCCAGCGCCGCACCGGCAATGCGCCCCTCATTCAGCGCTGCCACCAGCGCCGGCTGATCAATCGCCGATCCGCGCCCCACATTGACCACGTAGGTCTTGGGGCTGAGCCCATCGATGATTTCTTTAGAGAAAACGCCATTCGTCTCCTTCGTGGCCGGCAGGCACAGCGCCACAATATCCGCATCCTTTACGGCTTCGGGCAGCTCCGCCAGTGTCAGCACCTGATCATAGGCCGGATCCGATGGCTTTTTCGTGCGGCGCACGCCGCAAACATGAGCGGCGCCGAGCGCCTTGACGCGGCGCGCCAGATTCGTACCGATATCGCCCATGCCGACAATGGTGATGCGGCTGCCCCAGATCGAGCGGACGGCTCCGATATTGCGCCATTCCCGGTTTTGTGTAAGCGCCGTATATTCCGGCATGCGGCGCAGCAGCATGAGCATAACCATGAGCATATGCTCTGAAATCGTGGTGCCGTAGGAGCCGGCAGAATTAGTCAAAAGGACCTGCTCAGGATGAGCATATACAGCATCCTCGAGAAACGGATCCACGCCGGCTGAGGCGGTGGCAAACCAGCGCAGGCTTTCTGCTTTTTTCAGCACAGCAGCCGGATAGTATCCGTACAGGATTTCACAGGCGGAGATGCCGTCCTCCATCTCCTGCGGAGTAGCAAAATAACGGATCTGATAGGCATCCGTATGCATCTTGACAGTTGCTTCGATCTGAGCTTGATGGGCCGGCAGAAGATAGTCGGCATAGATTCCAATGATGGGCATAGAGATCATCCTTTCTTAGTAAAAAGCGTTACATAGCTGACAAAGTCGCGGCGGGGGAAGAAGGTCAGCGGAAGGCCGGCCTGCATTAAGGCGCTGCCGCTGTAGGTATGGCCCGCTTCATCGGTATAATAGGCCGCTGCGTCTAGGCCGCGCAGAAATACGCGGGGAGGACAGGGATTGGGTTCACTTAGCTTGCGGTAGCAGCAAAGAAGCAGCTGGTCACCCTGTAAAAACTGCCATGCGGCATAATTGGAGGAACCAAACGGAGAAATGAGCCGTGTAAACTCGCCGTTTTGTGTAATGGCTCGCAGAGCCTTTACTTTTTGCACAAAGGCCTTGGCGGTGGCCAGATCCTCTTCCGAAAGCCGGCTCAGATCAAGCTCAAAGCCAAAGTTGCCGCCCAGCGCCACATCGCCGCGCATCTGCATGCTGGTCAGGCGTCCTACCTGATGGTTAGGGCTGGCGCTGATATGCGCCCCCATGGCCGCGGCCGGATAGACAAGAGAGGTGCCGTACTGGATCTTGAGGCGTTCGATCGCATCGGTATTGTCGCTGGTCCAGGTCTGCGGCATGTAATAGAGCATGCCGGCATCGAAGCGTCCGCCGCCGCCGGAGCAGCTCTCAAACAGAATTTCTGGAAAAGCAGAGGTGATTTCCTCCAAAATATGATATAAGCCGAGCATATAGCGGTGCTGCGTCTCCATTTGCCGCTCTGCGGGCAGATAGGAGGAAAAGGCTTCGGTCATGTTGCGGTTCATATCCCACTTCACGTAGGAAATGGGAGCGCTGCTGAGGGTGTCCTTCAGCATTTTAATGATGAAATCCTGAACATCGGGACGCGTGAGGTCCAGAATGAGCTGATGGCGGGCTTCGGTGCGCACGCGGCCGGGAACGTGCAGGCACCAGTCGGGATGCGCGCGGTAGAGGTCGCTGTCGGGCGAGATCATCTCGGGCTCGAACCAAAGGCCGAACTGCAGCCCCAGTGCGTTTACCTTTTCGGCGATCCCGCTAAGGCCATGCGGCAGCTTGCGGGTATTGACGTACCAATCGCCGAGCGAGCGGTGATCGTCGTCGCGTGCACCGAACCAGCCGTCGTCGAGGACGAAGAGCTCGATACCGAGCTCAGCGGCTGTCTGGGCGATTTGCAGGATCTTGTCTTCATCAAAGTTAAAATAGGTGGCCTCCCAGTTATTGATGAGGATCGGGCGTACACGGTCGTTCCAGGGGCTTTTGCAGAGGCAGTGACGGTAGATGTGGTGGTAGATATGGGACATGCCGTTTAGGCCATGCTGCGAATAGACGAGAAGAGCCTCCGGCGTCTGAAAGCTTTCGCCGCTTGCAAGCAGCCAGCGGTGCGCGGCTGGATTCAGCCCGATCATCATGGTTGTATTCTGGCTGTCGCCCACCTGGCAGCTGGCCGCAAAGCTGCCGCTGTAAATCAGGTTCATCGACCATACGCTGCCGCTGTGCTCAGTGGCTTCAGGCGCGGCAGCGGCCAAAAACGGATTTTCCTCATGGCCGGAAGCGCCGCGCTGGCTCTCGATGCGGTAGGCAGCCTCTCCTAAGGGCGTCCTGACAAGCTGCCGCTCACGCGCATGTGCGCCGCGTAGATGGATCACCTCTAAATCATGTCCGTAAACCACGGCAGCGGCAGAGGCCATATGCGTAAGCCGCAGCGGCTGCGCGCCGTGGTTGGTAAGCCGCATGCTGCGCGCCAGCCCCTCGCCCACGATGCTGTACGAAAGCTGGGCCTCCAGACCGGTAAGCGGATCGCGCAGGAAAAGCAGCAGCGTCTCTGCGCCGGCCTGATGCACATGGGGTAGCCCGGGCAGCGCTGGCTTTTCAGTAAGAAGCTGGTAGTCCTGGTACTGCAGGCGGGTGAGGTTATCGCCGGCCATATTTTCAGCCTGCAGCGCTGCCTCGCCGTACCAACCGGCTCCGGCCGAGGGAAGCTCATGAGGAAGCCGCTGCGTCAGCAGCTCAAAAGACGCGCCGCCGGAAAAGCCATCCAGCAGATAAGCAAGATCCGCATGCGCAAGCGGAGCCCCCCAGTATAGGTTAAATAGCTGACCATCCTGCACCTTGAGCACATAGCTGAAGGCCGGGCTGGACAAATGAAAAATCTGATGCTGTTTATCAATATCAATCATCGATCAGTCTGTCCTTTCTAAAAGTAGATGTTACGGTTTCACTATACAGGATTGTTAAAGGCATGTCAACGGTTTTGAAAGGCCGCCCGCTCGCTTTTTAGCTCCTGATAAAGCTGCAGCGAGGTCCATGACTGATTGGTAGGCGTGAGCATGGCCTTAAGGCCAATCTGGGTGATCTCCAGGCGGCGCATGAGGTCCAGAAAAAGGCTGACCTGCTCGCTGCTCAGCCCGCAAAAGATCATCATCGGCTCGTCCAGAGGCGCAGGCGCCGCTGCAGAAGACGCCGCCGCGGGCGGCAAAGCGAGCGACAGCTGCTGCAGGGGCATGCTATATTCCGCGGGGGCAATGTGGCGATAGGGCAGCTTGTGGATGGACAGAGCGGCCTGCAGAGCAGGCCAGCAGGGGGTGTTTTCAATCTGATACAGTAGGATCATAGATAGAGAACCTCCGTGATAAAATTAAAAAAATAAAGTTTACAGGTGACAAGACAGATGCTTGACATATGCTGAATATAGTGTATAATGAACGAAAATGAAAGTCAAGGAGGGAGCAGTATGGATGCAGCGCAGAGGCGCGAAAGGATTATTGCCATGCTGGATGAAAGTGACCGGCCGATTTCCGGCAGCGAGTTTGCAAAGCGTCTGGGTGTGAGCCGACAGGTGGTTGTACAGGATATGGCGCTTTTGCGGGCCGCGAACCGCAATATTTTATCCACAAATAAAGGATACATACATTTTAATCCTGGATTAAAGAAGCAGCAGAAGCGGCGCTGCATTAAGGTATGCCATCATACGGCGCAGATCAAAGACGAGCTGTATACGATTGTAGATGCAGGAGCCAGAGTGCTGGATGTGATGGTCGAGCATTCCATCTATGGCTCCATCAGTGTGGATCTGCTGATTGAGAACCGGCAGGATACTGATGAATTTGTTAAAAAGATTGAAACCGGAGATACGCGTCCGCTGAAGGAGCTTACCGATAATGTACATTATCATACGATTGAGGCAGCTTCAGAGGCAGTGCTGGATCTGGCGGTTTCTAATCTAAGGAAAAAAGGGTACTTAATGGAAGGGGAAGACAGTACAAATGAGTAGTTTTAAAAGTTTTTTAGAGCGGAAAGACATTGTTTTTTCCGCTAAGCGGTATGGAATTGACGCCTTGGGCGCTATGGCGCAGGGGCTGTTTGCCTCGCTTTTGATCGGCACCATTTTGAGCACGCTGGGGCAGCAGCTGGGCATTGAGATACTGGAGCAGATTGGCGGCTTTGCTTCTTCTGTAAAAGGAGCGGCGATGGCTATTTCCATCGGCTATGCGCTGCATTGTCCGCCGCTGGTGCTGTTCTCGCTGGCTGCGGTCGGCTATGCCGCCGACACGCTGGGCGGCGCGGGCGGTCCGTTGGCTGTGCTGGTGATGGCGATCATTTCGGCAGAGCTTGGAAAGGCTGTGAGCAAAGAGACCAAGGTCGATATTTTGGTGACGCCGATTGTAACGATCTGCAGCGGTGCGCTGCTTTCCATCTGGTGCGCTCCGGCAATCGGCGCGGCGGCAAGCTCAGTGGGAAAAGCGATTATGTGGGCCACAGAGCTGCAGCCATTCTTTATGGGTATTTTGGTTTCGGTGATTGTGGGTATTGCGCTGACGCTGCCCATCAGCAGCGCCGCGATCTGTGCCGCGCTTTCCCTCACCGGGTTGGCCGGCGGCGCGGCAGTAGCCGGCTGCTGTGCGCAGATGGTGGGCTTTGCTGTGATGAGCTTTAAAGAAAACCGCTGGGGCGGTCTGGTGGCGCAGGGACTTGGCACCAGCATGCTGCAGATGGGCAATATTGTAAAGAATCCGAGGATCTGGATCCCGCCGACGCTGGCAGCTGCCATCACAGGGCCGCTGGCCACCTGCGTGTTTAAAATGCAGATGAATGGAGCTGCTGTCTCCTCTGGTATGGGGACCTGCGGTCTGGTGGGTCAGATCGGCGTTTACACCGGCTGGGTGAACGATGGCATCGCCATTGGCGCATTCGAGTGGCTCTCTCTGATTTTGATTTCCTTTGTACTGCCGGCTGTGCTGACGTGGCTGATTGCGCTGCCGATGCGCAAAAAAGGCTGGATCAAGGAAAATGATTTGAAGCTGGATTTATAATTTGAAATATAAAACAGGCCTCCCGGCAGTGCATGCCGGGAGGCCTGTTTTATATGGAGCTTGCGCCGCGTATGGCAAAATTTAAGAAATGGCTGAAAAAATTCAGCTAAAGGACTTGTGTTCCGCCAGCCCTGGAGGAAACTTCTCAGCCACATGAGAAAGACGCCACTAGAAATAGCTGAAGAATTCAGCTATTTTCAGATCTTCCGCCGTCGCTGGCTGAAAAAATTCAGCTAAATTATGGATTTCAGCCGTCCGCAGCGGAGCCGTGAGCTTTTGGCGCTATGCGCGCAGCTTTTTGGACAGGTACAGCACCAGATCATCATCGTTTTTGCAATCTGCATAGGGCTCGCATACCTCTTCGAGGTACCATACGCCGGTGCCGTCCGGAATATAGCCGCGCTTTACATACAGGCGCTGGGCGCTTCCGTAGCCGCTGTGCAGGCCCACGCCCAAGTAGACCGTGTCGCTATAGGCAGCGGCGGCCTGCTCGGCGACGTCCATCAGCTTGCTGCCGACGCCTCTGCGGCGGTACTTTTCTAATACGCCAAAATCCACGATTTCCGGATATCCCTTATAGGCAAAAGAGCCCCATTCGGAGTTGGGATATACGTTGATGTAGCCAGCCACGTGGCCGCGGTATTCCGCCACCAGCGCGACCGATTTCCCTTCCGCCTGATGGCGAAGGCGCATGCGGTATTTTTCAATGTCGGCATCCCAGCCCTGCGCAATTTCCTCGTCGGTGATGATCTGCGCATCCTCCGGCTGCAGATCGCGTACCAGAATGTCCTGATCTTGATAATAAATCATCGTTTTCTCCTTTTTGCGTGCTTCCTTTCGTGCCATTTTCAGTATAGTAGAACAGCGGTTTGATTGCAAGGGAAAGTTCCGTTATATCGCATAGATGCACTCTTGCAATTTGCAGGCAAAAAAGGTATGATAGAGCAGAAAGTTTGGCTATGCCAGTTCACTAAGGAGGAAAACCAAGTGAAAGAACAAGTCAGGTTAGCGCTTATTCAGTTTGAAAGCAAGCTCGGCAGTCCAGCCGAAAATCGGAAAAGGGCTGAAGAGATGATCCGCACAGCGGCAAAAAAAGGGGCGGAGCTCATCTGCCTTCCGGAGCTGTTCAGTACGGGATATAATTTGGATATCATTGGCAGGGACATCGCTCAGCTGGCGGAGCCGCTCAGCGGCCCGACCATCATCAGGATGCAGGAACTGGCGCAGGAGCTCGGCATTTTTATTGTCGCGCCCATTGCGCTGCAGCTTACCGAAGGGAGACCCTTTAACAGTGCCGTTTTGATCGGCGATCAGGGCGAGGTCATCGGCACATACAGCAAATGCCATCTGTTTGAGACGGAGCGTTTGTATTTTCAGCCGGGAAACGAGTTTCCGGTCTATGAGACGCGCCTTGGGAAAATCGGCATCATGATCTGCTTCGACGCAGGATTTCCAGAGGCCGCCAGAACGCTGGCGCTTGCCGGCGCAGAGATCATTCTTTGCCCGGCGGCATGGCGTATTCAGGATACGCGCATGTGGGAGCTTAATATGCCGCAGAGAGCGCTGGAAAACAGCTGCTATGTGGGCGCGGTCAACCGCTTCGGACAGGAGGATACGCTGTACATGGGCGGCTTTTCCATGGCCTGCGGCCCAGAGGGCGATATCATAGAAAAGCTGGAAAGGGAGCAGGAAGATATTCTTTACTGCACGCTTGACGGAAAACGTCTGGCGGACTACCGTGCAGAGGGAGGACCCTATCTGCCTTACCGCCGTCCGGAGCTTTACGGAGAGGTCAGCAAATAGGAGGAACATAAATATGCTGGAAGCAATTTTATTTGATCTGGACGGCACCCTGCTGCCGATGGATATGGAGGGCTTTATCAAAGCTTATTTCGGCGCTATTGCGCAAAAGATGGCGCCGCTGGGCATCGATACGAAAAAGCTGCTCGACACCATATGGAAGGGCACCGATGCGATGGTTGCCAATGACGGCTCCTGCCTGAATGAAGCAAGATTCTGGCAGGTCTATGAGGAGCAGATGGGGACGGAAG
Source organism: Lachnospiraceae bacterium (assembly GCA_022794035.1). Taxonomy (NCBI): domain Bacteria; kingdom Bacillati; phylum Bacillota; class Clostridia; order Lachnospirales; family Lachnospiraceae; species Lachnospiraceae bacterium. The sequence goes on from JAAWDX010000010.1 coordinate 81,650, forward strand.
CGCTGCAATATCAGTCGGTATTTGATGAGTTTTATCAAACAGACTTTGATAAGGCAAGAGCGGCCACATCGCAGAATCCGCAGATCAGGGAGCTCATAGACTGGCTTCAGGCAGAGGAGATCCCGATGGTCGTTGCCACCAATCCGGTATTTCCTAAGGCGGCGCAGCATAAGAGGATCAGCTGGGCAGGCCTGAGGCCGGAGGAATTTTGCTATATTACTTCGTATGAAAACAGCCATTATTGTAAACCCAATCCAGCCTATTATCAGGAGATTTTGACGCAGCTGGGGCTAAAGGCAGAGCATACGCTGATGGTGGGAAACGATGTGACGGAGGATATGGCAGCGGCCGAACTGGGAATGCGCGTATTTTTGCTTACGGACTGCCTGTGGAATCCGCATAAGAAAGTAATTGACAGCTATCCGCACGGCGGTGTGGCGGAGCTGAAGCATTATATAACGGAGCAGCTAAGATGAGTGAGATTTTACATATTTGTCTGATTGCCTGTCCGCTGGTCTTTGTTGCCGGATTTGTTGACTCCGTCGCCGGCGGGGGCGGTATTATTTCCATCCCGGCCTATCTGCTGGCAGGGATGCCGACCTACCTGGCGCTGGGGACGAATAAGCTGGTCGCCTGCATGGGGACGGCGCTTTCGTCAGTCAAATATTTCCGAAGCGGGAGAGTGATCGTCAAAATTGCGGCCTTGGCCGCCGCGGGCTCGCTGGCAGGTTCCTTCATCGGGACCAATCTGGCGCTGCTGATCCCAGAGAGAGCGCTGCGGATCGTGGTGCTGGTAGCGCTGCCGGCAGTGGCGCTCTTTTTGATCCGTCGGCGCGAATTTGGACAGGCGGAAAATGAAAGAAAGCAGATGAGCAGCAGCAAGGAGACGGTGCTGGCGCTGGGAAGCGGCCTTGCCATCGGGCTGTATGACGGCCTGATCGGCCCGGGCACGGGGACCTTTTTCATTTTGATTTTCAGTGGCATTTTTGGGCTGGATCTTCTGACATCCTCTGGCTGTGCGAAAATTTCAAATCTGGCCTCCAACGTGATGTCAACGATCATCTATTTAATCAACGGAAAAATATGGTTTGCCGTGGCCGTGCCTGCCATTGTCTGCTGCATGCTGGGCAACTATGCCGGAGCCCGCTATGCGATTAAGGGCGGCAGCGGCAATGTGCGCAAGATCATGCTGCTCGTGCTGGTACTTTTATTTGTCAAGATTGGTCTGGAAATGGCCGGCATTTTATAAAAACGGAGGAAATTATGGACATGACAACAAATGGTGTGCAGCTTTCGCTGAATGAAACCACGTTGGGCATCACAATGGCGGCAGAGGGCGCCGTGTGGACAACAGAGCCATCCTTTAAGCCCTATATTGCCTATAAAGAAGAGAGCGTTTATTTTGAGCAGGCAGCGCAGATCCGCCATCAGCGCTGGCAGACGGGCGTAGGATGCGGCGTGATCAGTCATTATGAAGGCTTTTCCGGGGCGGCGCAGGGACTCAGCTTTGAGACGATCATCTGGACAGAGACAGCCACCGGCATTGTGCGCTGCGAATGGGTGCCGCTTTCCGAGAGCCAGGCCGGCGTGCAGGCTGTATACTGGCCGGGTCCGATGGCATTTGAGGAGCCCCAAAGCAGCTGGTACACGCTGCTCAACTGGGAGCAGGGCATCCGCATTCCCAATACCTGGCCCACAGAGACCGTCAAGCTGCCCTTTAACGGTATGCTCGGCACAGCCGGCGCTTACATGCCGTGGTTTGCCCAGGTCAAGGACGGTGAGGGATATCTGGCGATCGCCGAAACGCCTTGGAATGCAGGCTATGACATCGACCATCCTGCAGGCGGCCCTTATACGCATATGAGCATCCGCTGGGAGCCCAGCCTCGGCCATATGAACGACCGCCGCGTGCTCCAGTACCGCCTGCTGCACGGCTGCGATCACAACGACATCTGCAAGGCCTACAGGGCTTATGCCAAAGAAAAAGGCCTTCTGCGCACGCTGCGCGAAAAGGCCGCCAAGACGCCGAGCGTGGACGATCTGATCGGCTGCTGCTTTGTGCACACCGGCATCAAGACCAAGGTGCAGCCCAATTCCGATTTTTACGATCCGGCAGCGCCGGAAAAAAACGACCATCTGACACCCTTTTCGGTGCGGACTGCCGAGGTGAAGCAGCTGCATGAGGCGGGGGTATCTAAGATGTATCTGCATCTGGACGGATGGGCAGAGCCCGGCTATGACAATCAGCATCCGGATTACAGCCCGGCCTGTGAGGAGGCCGGCGGCTGGCACGCGATGAAGGAGCTGGCCGATACCATGCATGCCTGCGGCTATCTGTTTGGCATTCATGACCAGTACCGCGATTATTACCGGGCAGCCAAAAGCTTTGATGAAAACTTTGCCTGCCGTTTGCCGGACGGGAGCATCCCGCAGCATCAGAGATGGGCGGGCGGCCCGCAGTCTTATCTGTGTGGGACGCAGGCACCCTACTATGTCAAACGCAATTTTAAGGCTATCGAAGATGCCGGGATCCAGTTGGACGGTGCATATCTGGATGTCTTTACCTGCAACGAGGGCGATGAATGCGATCATCCGTGGCACCGCATGACGCGCCGGGACTGCTATGAATACCGCAATGCCTGCTTTGAGTTTTTGCTTTCTAAAAATATTTTGCCAAGCTCAGAGGAGGTCAATGACTGGGCGATTCCTAGCCTCGTTTTCTGCCATTATGCGCCCTATGACTTTATGCTGGCGGCGCCGGGTTCGGATCGGCACGGCATTCCAGTGCCGCTGTTTAATCTTGTCTATCATGACTGCGTGATCGAGCCATGGATGATGGATAAGGTCAGTGAAAAGGATGATTATATGCTGTATGCGCTGTTAAACGGCGGAGCGCCTTATCTGCGGCGCGATGCGGCGTATCCGAATTTTGACGGCGCCTTTGACGGCGCAGAAAAGCTGCAGCTGGAAGAAGATATCCGGCGCTGCAGCTTTGTATCAGAGCTTCATGAAAAAGTAGCAAAGGCCGAGATGCTGCGCTGTGAGCTGCTCACAGAGGACGGCAGCAAACAGCGTACCGTTTTCAGCGACGGTACACAGGTGACGGTTGACTTTGCTCAGCAGACCTATCAGGTCGACTGCTTATAATAAACACCAGCGATGACAGATGGGGCTGAGGATTTCTTCCTGAAGCCCCATTTTCTCAATCAGATGCGCGATGGTGATGCGCGGACGGCCATCGGTCATATGGGCAAAACCGTAGCGAATGGCTTCCGGACGGATATGGAGCTCAGTAGGGTAGATGGGGCCTCCGGCCTTTAAAATGCGGCGCGCAATGGCGTCCTGTTTGGCGTAGAGAGCGTCGGCCTTTTCCTTCAGCTCATCCCAGTGCGCTAAAATGACGTCATAGCGGATGCCGTCCAGCTCTGTCTTGGGCATTCGTTTTTCTTTAAAAAATTCATGATATACTTCACAGGCAATTAAAGTACCGATGCCCACCTTATCGCCATGCAGATGGGCAGGCTCCTGATGCTGTATACCATAGTTCTCCCAAGCGTGGGAGATCAGATGCTCCATGCCGGAGGCAGGGCGCGAGGTGATGTTGAGCTGCATGGCCAGACTGGAGAGCATCAGCGCCTCCGCCAGACTTTGAATCGCAGCGTTATCGCGGGCGGCCAGGCCAAGGCAGGCAGCCTCACAGCGCTGAACAGCATCCATTGTCAGGCGGCAGATTTCAGGGCAGTAGGCCTCTCCGGTGGCCAGATGCCCCAGATACCAATCCAGCGTAGCCACATGCTTGCCTTCGATATCGGCAAAGCCGGCGGCGATCATGGCCTGCGGTGCAGCCGCCATGATGTCCAGATCAAAATAGATTGCGTAAGGGGCAGCAGCCGGATAGGTAGTTTTGAAGCTGTGATGGATGAGCGGAGAGTGGCAGGAGGCCGCGCCATCCATGGAGGGCGCGGTGCAGACATTGATAAAGGGTTTGTGCAGGATACTGGCTAAATAGCGCGTACTGTCGCCGATGGTGCCGGAGCCAAGCGCGATCAGATAATCAAACGGCTGCAATGCAGTCTCGATGAGCAGGTCGCCCAGCGTATATTCATCCGCCTGCAGGGGCTCATGGGTGAGAACATAATGCGGCAGCGGTTGCCAGCTCTGCGGCGCGAGCGGCCATGTGTTGACGTCGGCTACAATGAAAGGCGTACCGGTGAGTCCGCTGTGGAAGACATCATGGATAGCGCCATGGGCAATCACCAGCTTTTGCGTATGAATGGCGTGCGTACGTCCGCAGGAGCAGGCGAAGGTGCGGCCCGCTAAAGCGGAAATGGAATCTAAGGGAAAGATAGAATCAGACATAATAGAGAGGCTCCTTTATTGATTTGCCTGATTGTATCATAAAATGAAAAAAGAAAAAAGGGGAGGATGCGGATATGTGGCTTATTATGGCTGTTTTATCGGCTCTGTTTGCGGGTCTGACGTCAATTTTGGCAAAATGCGGGATTAAAAAGACGGACTCCGATGTGGCAACGGCGCTGCGTACAGTGGTGGTGCTGATCTTTTCCTGGGTGATGGTATGGATTGTGGGCTCTGCGGGCAGCATAAGGGAGATCAGCACGAAATCCTTTGTGTTTTTGATCTTGTCCGGACTGGCAACGGGCGCTTCGTGGCTTTGCTACTTCAAAGCCCTGTCGCTGGGAGATGTGAATCAGGTGGTGCCGATCGATAAGTCGAGTACGATTCTTTCAGTGCTGCTGGCGATGGTCCTGTTTCAAGAGACGGAGCACTGGGCGGTTAAGCTGGTCAGCACAGCGATGCTGGCGGTGGGCATTTTTTGGATGATTGAGAAAAAGCAGGGAGGCGGCAAAGCGCAAAATCATCAGTGGCTGCTCTATGCGGTGCTTTCTGCGGTGTTTGCAGCGCTGACCTCCATTTTGGCCAAGCTGGGCATCAGCGGCGTAGAGTCAAATCTAGGGACGGCCATCCGCACGGTAGTGGTGCTGGTGATGGCATGGCTGATGGTGGGTATCAAGGGCAAGCAGAAGCAGCTGAAAACGATTGACGGCAGGGAGCTGATCTACATAGGGCTGTCGGGGCTGGCGACAGGAGCGTCATGGCTCTGCTATTATTATGCGATTCAAAATGGCGTTGTCAGCGTGGTCGTGCCCATTGATAAGCTGAGCGTGGTTGTGACGGTGATCTTCTCTTATTTTGTTTTTAAAGAAAAACTGAGCAAACGGGCACTGGCAGGACTGCTGCTGATGGTGGCGGGGACGCTGCTGATGGCAATGGCCGCATAAATTTATGATGGAAATAGAGAAATATGTGTGATAAAATCAATTTGGGGAGTTGTAGACTCTGTCCCCGAAGATGCGGAGTCAATCGTCTGCAGGCGGCCGGGTTTTGCGGCGCCGGCGCTCAGATGCGGGTGGCAAAGGCAATGCTGCATCATGGCGAAGAGCCCTGCATTGGCGGAGAGGCAGGCGCCGGAGCGGTGTTTTTCAGCGGCTGCAATCTGCGCTGCGTGTTTTGCCAAAACTATGAAATCAGCTGGGAAAATCATGGATGGCCGGTTTCGGAAGCAAGGCTGGCGGAGATTCTGCTGCACCTGCAGGAGCAGGGGGCCTGCTGCATCGATTTAGTAAGTCCGACGCCCTATACGCTGCAGCTGAAAGCTGTGCTGACTGCGGTGAAGCCGGAGCTTCGGATTCCGGTTGTGTATAATTGCGGCGGCTATGAGGAGCCAGAGGCGCTCCGTCTGCTGGAAGGCTTGATTGACGTATATTTGCCGGATCTGAAATACTTTGACAGAGGGGTCGCGGCAAGGTATTGCGGCTGTGCCGATTATTTTGAGAAGGCGCAGGCGGCGCTGCAGGAGATGTACCGGCAGGTGGGAGCCTGTGAGCTGGATGCGCAGGGGCTTTTGCGCAAGGGGCTCTTGGTGCGGCATCTGGTGCTGCCGGGGGCTTATAAGGATAGCATGGAGCTGATGAAGTGGCTGGGTGAGGCGTTTCCGGCGGAGAGCATCCGCATGAGCCTGCTGAGTCAGTATACGCCGTTTGGCCGGGCGGAGGAGTATCCGGAGATTAACCGCCGCGTGACGACGTATGAATATGAAAAGGTGATCGATCAGGCGCTTGCGAGCGGGCTGATTGGATACAGGCAGGAAAGAAGCTCGTCGACGATGGCGCTGCGGCCGGAGTTTGACGGGGAGGGCATTTTATAAAAGAAGGGAGCAGGGAGAATGGCAAAGCGTAAGAATGTGCTGCTGATTTTGTCGGATCAGCAGCGGCTGGATACGGTGAGCGCGTACGGCATGAATGAGATTGTGAAGACGCCGCATATTGATGAGCTGGCGGCGGAGGGCATGAAGTTTACGAATGCCTATACGACGTCGGCGATCTGTGCGCCGGCCCGGGCCAGTGTGATGACGGGGCTTTATCCGCATAAGCATGGCGTGATTGATAACTTTACGGATATCGTAGAGGGGACGCCGCTTTTGGGCGAGTGCATGCGGGAGGCCGGCTATTACTGCGGCTATGCCGGAAAGTGGCATGTGTCGCCGTCGAAGACGCCTGAGGAATGCGGGTTCCATGACGGCAAGCCGTTTATGGGCTATGCATTTCCGGGCAGCCAGGTGTTTCCGCATCTGATTTTTAATCAGCCGCCGGATAATGAGCCGAATTATTATGAAGAGTATCTGAAGGAGAATGGGTTTGAAGGGACGGATGTATCGCATGGCTTTTTGGGCGATAATCCGGCGCTGCAGATCCAGGAGATGTTCTGTAAGCATGAGGGTCCGATTGAAAGTACGATTGAGTATTTTGTGGCGCAGGAGACGAAGCGGATTATCGATATTGCGAAGAATCAGGATAAGCCGTTCTTTATCTGGTCAAATTTCTGGGGGCCGCACAGCCCGAGCATTGTGCCGGAGCCGTATTATTCGATGTATGATCCGGCAAGCATTCCGGAGCATCCGAGCTACTGCGAGACGTTTGAGGATAAGCCGTACGGGTATTATCTGTCAGAGAAGATGTGGGGGCTTGGAAACTATGGCTGGAAGGGCTTTCAGGAGATCATTGCCCGCTACTATGGGCACTGCACGATGATTGACGATATGGTGGGCATGATCATTGACAAGCTGAAGGAAGAGGGGCTGTATGAGGATACCATCATTATTTATAGTGCGGATCACGGCGACTGTCTGGGAGCGCATAAGCTGATTGAGAAGGGTGCGTTTACGTTTGAGGAGATTTATCATATTCCGATGGTGGTGAAGGGCGCCGGGATTAAGGATAATGAAAGCTTTGTGACGCTGCAGGAGCTGATGCCGACGATTTTGGACATTGCGGGCGCGCAGCCGCCGAAGCCGGTGGATGGCGAGAGCATTCTGCCGCTGATGATGGGCGAGAAGGAGAGCAATGGGCGCACTGAGGTATACGGCGAGTACCATAATCATTTTTATATTGCGCGGCAGCGCATGGTGCGCGACCATGACTATCAGCTGACCTTTAATGAGAGCGAGCGTGGCGAGCTGTACGATCTGAAGAAGGATCCGTACCAGCTGCATAATGTGTGCTATGATCCAGCATATGCTGAGGTGAAGAAGGAATATCTGGAAAAGATGTCCCGGTATATGAAGGAGACGAACGACCCGGCCGGCGTTTGGTTCCACCGGATTAAAGAGTTTTATTGAGTTGGGTAAAAAACAGCGTGCCGGCATCTGGTTGGATGCTGGGCGCGCTGTTTTACTCTGCATGCCGGCGGAGGTCAAGGCCTGTATGTTGAAAAAACGATCAGCTTTAGATGCGCGATTTATATGGGAAATGATAACTAAAGAATTTTTAGTGGAAATAAGGAGAGAGAATCGAAATTATGATGACATATAAATGCAAAATGTGTGGTGGCGCGCTTGAAATTAGTAATAATGAAACGGTTGCAACCTGTGAATATTGCGGCACCAAACAAACATTGCCAAAACTGGATGATGAGCGCCGGGCAAATTTATATGACAGAGCCAGTCATTTTCGTCGTAGTAATGAATTTGATAAGGCAATAGGCATCTATGAACAGATTCTCAATGAAGATAACACCGATGCGGAAGCCTATTGGTCACTCGTTCTTTGTCGCTATGGGATTGAATATGTTGAAGACCCTGTTTCCCACAAACGTGTACCTACGGTAAATAGAACGCAATTAACATCGATCTTTAATGATAATAACTATAAAGCTGCGTTGCAGTATGCTGATGGCTATCAAAGAAGTATTTATGAGAACGAGGCCAAGATAATCAATGAAATACAAAAAGAAATTCTTTCGATTTCTCAAAAAGAAGAATCCTTTGATGTGTTCATCTGTTACAAAGAAACCGACAATGATGGTCGTCGTACCCCCGATAGCGTTCTAGCAAATGAGCTGTACCATCAACTTATGCAGGAAGGGTTTAAGGTGTTCTTTGCTCGTATTACACTTGAAGATAAGCTTGGCCATGCCTATGAACCCTATATTTTTGCAGCGTTAAATTCCGCTAAGGTGATGGTAGTGCTGGGTACTAAGCCTGAATTTTTTAAGGCGGCATGGGTGCGTAACGAATGGAGCCGTTATCTCGCTTTGATTAAACAGGGGCAAAACAAGATGCTGATTCCTGCCTACAAGGATATGGATCCTTATGATTTACCTGAGGAATTTTCGCATCTTCAGGCACAGGACATATCCAAGCTTGGTTTTATGCAGGATTTAATTCGAGGTATCAAGAAGATTATACAGACGGATAAAGCCCTAGTAAAAGAATTTGGTGTTTTAGGGGGAAATACTAACATAGCACCCCTATTAAAACGTATCTTTATGTTTTTAGAGGACAAGGATTGGAATGCTGCCAATGAGTATTGTGAAAAGGTGTTGGATATTGACCCCGAAAATGCATTAGCATATCTCGGCAAACTGATGGCAGAGCTTAAAGTAAGCAAACAGGAAAATCTGAAAGACTGTGAAAAGCCCTTTAGAAACAGTAATAACTATCAAAAAATCATTCGTTTTGCCGACGATGAGTTGAAGACAGCACTTTCTGATTATATAGAGCACATTAACAAGCGAAATAAGGAAGCATATTTAAAAAGCTGTTATAACCGTGCTAAAGATGCTATGTCAGCGGCCAATACAGAGAATGCATATAAAGAAGCGGCGCAGCTCTTTGAAGTTATTAGCGGATATCTGGATTCTGCTGTGCTTGCAAATGATTGTTATGAAAAAGCAGAAATTACAAGAAAAGATGCAATTCTTGCTGATGGAAACGCTAAAATGACTGGTGAGGCTGTTTCTAACTATGAAGTGGCAATCAAGCTGTTCGAATCTATCTCTGGCTGGAAAGATGCAGATGAAAAAATCTGCGTTTGTCAAAGGCGAATTGAAGAAATCAAAGCCAAAGAGGAAGCCGATCGCTTAGAACGCAAACAAATATATCGTAATGAAGCAGAGCGTATTGCTAAACGAAATAAGAAAATTGTGATTATCACAATTCCCATTGTTTGTGCGATTATTGCATTTATTATTGTTTTGAATACTGTGATTATTCCTAACAGCAAATACAACAATGCAATCGCATTATTGGATGCCGGAAATCTTGATGATGCATATAGCATTTTTCAAGAGCTTGGGAGTTATAAAGATTCTGCCAGCCAAGCAGAAAATATCAGATTGACAAAAAATGAAGAACAGCTGAAAAGTGCAAAGGTTGGCGACTATATTTTTTGGGGTGCATATGAGCAAGATAATAACACCGATAATGGCAAGGAAGACATTGAGTGGCTTGTACTTGAGATAAAAGAGGACAAGGCTCTTGTAATCAGTAAGTATGCTCTTGATTGCAAACTGTATCTCGAAAAAAATGTTGCTTGGGAATCCTGCTCGCTTCGAGAGTGGCTAAATAACGAATTTTTAAATGATGCATTTTACACCAATGAAAAGGCGAGGATTTGTACAGTAACGGTATCTGTTGATGAAAATCCGAAATCCAGTGCAAACCCAGGTAACGCAACTCAGGATCAGGTATTTTTATTGAGTATAACGGAGGCTAACCAATATTTTAGCTCTGATCAAGCAAGGCAATGCAAGCCAACGGGGTATGCAGTTACTAATGGAGCTTTGGAATATGAGGGCAACTGCGGCTGGTGGCTGCGGTCGCCTGGCAATAGTCAGGATTGTATTGCTAATGTTAATAGTGACGGTGCCATCGACGAGAAGGGGATTAATGCTTGGAGTGGTTTCGGCGGTACCTATGCGGCCCGTCCTGCTTTGTGGATTGATCTTAACTCTTCAAACTGAAGCCTAAGTAAACGGGTTTAATGCCTATCAACATATTGTACCACTGGCATTATACAAAAAACTGATGGGAAAATTTTCCCATCAGTTTTTGATTGTTGCCTTTAGGTTTAAGAAAACCCCTGGTTAAACCAGGGGTAAATAAAAAAGCTAATGACATTGATATTTATTTAAAATCCCGTGCGGCAGTAAAAAAGTAACGCTTTGTATATCACTCATTCCAAAACCGCTGCGTGTAAACATTATCTGCGGCATCTTCACAGTGCCCGCGCTCTGCAAGCAGCAGGGTTTCCAATGCCGCCGCCGTCGCCTGATAAGAAGGATCATGATAAAGATTCACCGTTTCCTCCGGATCTTCCTGCAAATCAAAAAGCTGCGTTTCCTCCGGCTGCTGCTTATAACGGATGAGCTTGAAGCGCTCATCCTTAATCGCCCGGATCAGATGCGTATAGGCCAGATAAAGATGCGGCCTTGTGGTTAGCGCGGCATCCTCTAAAATGCCCTTAAAGCTTTTTCCCTCTACAGAGTCAGGAACGGATAGTCCGCAGAGCTCGCAAAGCGTAGGGTAGATGTCCATCAGATACACATAGGCACTGCGCCTGGCGCCGGACTCAATGCCAGGACCGCGCAGAATCAGCGGTACACGGATGCTGTGCTCATACAGGTTTTGCTTTCCCATCAGGCCGTGACAGCCGATGGCAAGCCCATTATCGCCGGTATAGACAATGATCGTATTTTCCAGCTGACCGGTGCTTTCCAGTGCCTCTAAAAGGCGGCCTACCTGCTCGTCGATATGGGAGATCATGGCATAATAATCCGCAAGATGCTGGCGAATCTCAGTCTCTGTGCGCGGATGCGCCGCTAAATTTTCATCACGGTCCTCTCCGACAGATGGATTGATGCCAAAGTCAAAATGATCAGCAGCAAAATTTGCAGGCAGTGAAAGCTTGGCAGGATCATACATCGTACGGAAGCGTTCCGGCATCGTGCGCGGATCATGCGGCGCGAGCAGCGCGGTATAGAGAAAAAACGGCTCTTCATGAGGCTGCCGGATAAATCGAATGGCCGCATCGGTAAAAAGCTCCGTAGAATGCTTGCCGGCCGTAATGCGCTCCGCAATGGTATCCATCGGATGATTGGCATGGAAAAAGTCAGGTGTGCTGCGAATGACATTCTCATATTTTCCATCAGGATGATATGAGTTGACCGGGACGTTCCAATGATCCCACATCCCGCCGAAGAATATTTCATCGCCGTAAGAAAAGCTGCGGGCGTACGAGGCGGTTCCATTGTGCCATTTGCCGATACCGATCGTATGATATCCGTTTGCCCGAAAACATTCGCCCATGGTTGTGTGATCTGCAGGGATTTCGGCGCCGGATTCATAAAGGTGAAACAGAGATTTGCCGGAATGGATCATCGCACGGCTCGGCATGCAGACAGCGCCCGAGGTGCCGCCCGGGATATGGGCATGCGTAAACGCAGTGCCCTCCCGTACCAGTCGGTCCAGATGAGGCGTCTGGATATCCTCATTGCCAAGTGCATGAATCGTATGAAAGCGCTGATCATCTGCCAGAATAAACAGAATATTCGGTTGTCTCATGAACCTTCCTCCGCTTAAGGACGCTCCGCCCGGAACGGATAGGCCAGAATATGCTGCAGACGGAAAACGTCAAGGCCGCCTTGATCCACCATTTCATGCTGCTGCACCAAAGGCTTAAATTCATTTTCCAAAACGGCATTCGCTTCCTCAGGATGATCACCGGCAGAGAGCTCCACAATGTTAGCAAAGGTTCGCGTATAGTCAAGGAAGAAACGAAGCTCGCTCCACATATGGGCCTGCACCGGATTCTGGTCGGCCGGACGGCTTTGCATCAGCGCTTCGATCCGGGCAAGCACCGCCGGTACCTGCTGCATGTGCGCCGCTAGCGCTGCATTTACGCGGGAACCATGATTTAAAATATAATCTGTACTGAACAAAGAAGAAAGCTCATCCATCAGCGGCAGCAGCGCAGCACCGTCGGCGCCATAGGCCGCTTCATAATATTCAGCAGCAATCTCTTCAAAGGAAAGAGAAAGATCCATAGAGGTCCGCGCCATCACATAGTTCGGCAGCGCATTCGGAAATCCGGCGCGCAGCTCCTGACAGCTGTTGATACCGTTCAGGCCAAGCTGACGGTTAAACTGCAGGTCTTTATAAATGATCCGGGAGATGCCCACATAGGACGGATCGCCATAGTGCGCGCGTCCAAGAGGATAGTCATACACAAACGCATCACAGCCAGCCATTTTCTGCCAGTCCTTTAAAAAGGCCAGATTGGTCTCGATGTCTTTTGGAAACTGCAGATGATTCAGATGAAATTCAGGGGCCGCCGGCAGCTCACCGTGTTCAGAATACGCCTGCTCAAATGTACGCGTAATGGGTGCAAACATCAGTACAAAGCGATCGGGATTCTTGATTTTAGTCTGCACAGGAGCCCATAAAAGGTCAACATAGAGCAGCATCACCAGGCGCGTAGAAGAAGCGATAGCCGTCAGCTTCTCATCAATTCGGTTCAGCAAAGCCACATAATGATCAGAGGGGCGCAGCTTGCGGCAGTTTTCACATTCGCAGGAATTGTTCACGCCATCCGCCAGCCAGATATGCAGATAATCCGTATCCGGATTTTCTTTCGCATAGTCCACCACCAGATCCGAAAATCTTTCCACTGCGTCCGGATTGGTCAGGCAGAGATTGGTATTGGTCGGGATGCCGTGGAACAGCTCGCGCTTGCCGTTTACCTCCGCAATCATCATCTGAGTTTTCTCATCAAACTCAGCCTCTTCCGCATCCCAGCCGGTCGCCGAGCAGCCAATCGTCTCGCTCGTCCAGCCATGGCCCACGCGGTGCTGCAAAATGCCGCGCTCCGTCATCGCATCATTCAGAGCCGGCATCAGGCGCTCCGAATCCTCCATCGTCCACTTCACCGGCTTCAGCAGCGGATTGTTAGAGTGGCTGAACCAGCGCTCCAAAAACGTATGCGGATATTTAAACTGGAAGAAAAAGCTGTTAAAGCCGATTTTGGGCGACCAATCCAAAAAATCCAGCATATTTTCAATCGAATCCGCCCCCTCCAGGCAGGCGCCGCGGTGGCGCAAATCGGCGGTGTGTGCTTCCTTGGCGTAAAAATCGGAAACACAGGTCAGTGTCGGTACGACCTCATACTGCTTGCCGGGCCGCAGGAAGCGGCAGCCGATCAGGGTCAGGTAGCGGTATACGCCAAGCAGCAGCGCGCGGGGATTGTTGCCCAGAATCTGCTGTTTGTCAGCATCGACATGAATGTAATACTGATCGTCCAGAGAAGCGTCTGCCACGGCAGGCAGGCCATAGCCTGAAAGATCGGCTACGTCCAGCTGGTAGCTCAGCTGCGGGCAGCCCATGCGGACAAGGTAGGATTCTAGTTCTTTTGCCGCAAAGCGGCTCGGCTTGGCACTGGAAAGGGTTTGAATGTTCATACTTTACATCTCCTTTATATATTCTTGATATTTGGCATCGACCTGCTCGCGGGTTACGGTGTTGAGACCGGTGATGCGTGAATTGTGCGCCGCGGTAAAGTAGGCGAGGGCGGCATCGGGATCGCCTGCCTTTTCGTAGATCAGGCCCAGATAATATTTGCTGTCGGCCATGGTATCGCGCAGATCAAGCGCTTTTAAGAAGAGCGCTTCGGCCTCATCGTAGTGACCTTGGCGGTATTCGATCTGAGCCAGATTGTCATAGGCAGGGCCGTGAGCCTCATCCTCCATGAGAGCGAGGTCGGTGATCTCACGCGCCTTTTCGTATTCGCCGGCCTCTATGTAAAAATAGCCCAGTGTGGTGTAAAATTCGAGATTGAAAAATTCATAGTCCTTCTGCATTTGCTCGAGGGTGGAGATGCCGGTGGCGAGGTCGCCGGTCTTCCAATAGGCAATGGCCAGATCCTGACGGGCAAATTTGAGCATGGTCGGATTGACCTTGGGGAGCGTGACCACATGCTGAAAGGCGGTCAGGGCTTCCTCGTAATGACACTCCTCTAAAAGATAGAGCCCGTAGGCGATGAGCGGAGAAGAGCAGGAGGCCCTGTGCTTTAGCGCATAGCGGTAAAGCGGAATGGCCCATTTTTGTTTGCGGAAAACAAACTGAAATACATAGCCGGTCCAGCCGATCGAAAGCGGCAGACGGACAAAATACATGAAAACGGCGTAGGCCAGATAGCCCATCAGCAGGTGCACAAAGCCGGCGCCGCATATCAGCGCGATAACGGTGCCAAGAGTCAGAATGATGAAATGGGGATGTTTTTTTATGTAGGACATCGTTAAAAAAGCCTCCGTGATGATTTGAAAATTGTATAAATAGCATGATATCATGGATTGAGGGGACATTCAAGCTAAAAATGCCGGATAAGCCCGCTGCGTCAATAAAAATATTTGTAAGTTTCCAACAAAAACCAGTGCAAATCGGAAAAAGATTTGATATAATAAGCGCATCTAAGATGAGACTCGCAGATGGAGGAAGAAGATGAAGGTAAGTAAAATTCAGGAGATACTGGAAGCGGAGCGATATAATGAGATCGAGGAGGAGCTTTCAGTAGATTACGGCTATAGCTGTGATCTGATGAGCGATGTGCTGGCCTTTGCACAGAACAATGACGTGCTCCTAACAGGGACCGTGAACCCGCAGGTGATCCGCACCTGTCAGATGGTCGACATCCGGGCGATTGTGTTTGTGCGCGGCAAAGAGCCTACAGAGGATATTGTTGAGCAGGCGACTCACGCAGGAATTTTGCTGCTCGGCACGCGGCACTCCATGTATACGGCCAGCGCGCTGCTACATGAGGCCGGGCTGGAAGGAGAGGAGATCGAAAATGATTTTTAAATATCAGGTGGATGCCTCTGTGCCGGAGATGGCCGGCAGAGCCTCTACTGAATTTAAAACGGCGCTTAAGCAGCTCGGCGTGAGCCCGAAGGTCATTCGACGCATTTCGATCGCAATGTATGAGGGAGAGATCAATATGGTCATCCATGCAAACGGCGGCGAGATTACCTGTGAGGTAGACGAAAGCAAAATTCAGGTGGAGATGGCCGATTCTGGGCCGGGGATTCCCGATCTGGATCTGGCGATGACAGCCGGCTGGTCCACAGCTTCTCCGGAGGCCAGGGAGCTTGGCTTTGGCGCCGGCATGGGCATGCCCAATATGAAAAAATTCAGCGACGATATGAAGGTGGAGACAGAGGTAGGCGTCGGCACGACGCTTACCCTGGGGTTTAATTTGACATAAATCATGTAGAAAGGTCAGAATTTATGAATGTGACATCGGTAAAACTTATGGAAGATCGCTGCGTTGGCTGTACAACGTGTATCAAACGATGTCCTACCGAAGCGATCCGCGTGCGGGGAGGCCGGGCGCATATCATCAAAGGGCGCTGTATCGACTGCGGCATCTGCATGCAGGTGTGCAAGCACAAAGCCAAGGTGGCGGTGACAAAGAAGCTGGACGAGATTTTGGAAAGCCCCTACAAGCTCAAAATCGCGCTGCCGCCGCCGTCTTTATACAGTCAGTTTGAGGGCAACCGCAATGTAAACCGGATCCTGACAGCGCTGCGCCGGATCGGGTTCGACGAGGTGGTTGGCGTGGCGATGGGGGCGGAAGTGATCACAGCCGCAACCCGGGAATACATTCGCGAGCATCCGCGCAGCGAGGAGGAGGGCCCTTGGATTTCCTCGGCATGTCCGGCGATTGTACGACTGATTCAAAACAGGTTCCCTTCGCTGATCGACAACATACTGCCCCTGATTTCGCCCATGGAAACAGCTGCGCGCATTGCGCGTAAGGCCTTTATTGAAAAGGGATATAAAGATGAAGAGATCGGCGTATTTTTCATTACGCCCTGTCCGGCAAAGGCGACAGAGGTAGCGCATCCCAGCATGGTGGAAAAGTCAGCCGTGACGGACACCGTGGCGCTGAATGAAATTTTTTATAAAATCCGTCCGATTATCAAAAGCATTCAGGGCGAGGACATCGAGGTGCTGCAGCTGAGCGGCCAGGAGGGTATCCGCTGGGCGCATATTGGCGGCGAAAGCGAAAATCTGGGGCTTAAGGATGTGCTTTCGGTTGACGGCATCGACAATGTGATCGAGATTATGGACCGGCTGGAAAACGGCGTTATCCAGCGCGTGGATTTCATCGAGGCCAACGCCTGCACCGGCGGCTGTCTGGGCGGGCCCATGGCTGTGGAAAATCCGTTCAGTGCAGAGACGCGCATGAAAAAGGTGCTGCGCCGCAATGAAAACCCCTGCTACAACAAAGAGATCCTCGGCATCAGGGTGCCGGTGGAGGCCGAAAAGGAGTTGGAGGAGCTCGACAACATGCAGTTCAGCTCCGACATGCAGGAGGCATGGCGCATGATGCAGGAGCGCGATCAGCTCAACGAGCGCCTGCCGCAGATCGACTGCGGCGCCTGTGGCTCGCCGTCCTGTCTGGCCTTTGCGACAGATGTGGTCAAGGGCAAGGTGCAGGTGGAGGACTGCATTTTCCTGCTGCGCCAGCGAGTGAAAGAGGTGGCAGAGGAGATGGTAGCCCTGTCAGGCAAAATGCCGCCCAGCATTAAACAAAAGGATGAAGAATAAAAGCGCCGCCAAGCGGCAAAAGGAGGAAAAACAATGGTTGTACGCGATCTATTGGAGCTCGATGAGCTTACGCTGATTCAGGAGGGCGACATGGAGGCCGAGGTCAGCGGCGGATATATGGGCGATCTTTTGAGTGTTGTGATGGGAGAGGCGCAGGAGGGGCAGGTCTGGATCACGATTCAGAGCCATGTCAATATTGTAGCTGTGGCATCGCTTAAAGGAGTGCCGGCCATTATCATCGCCCATGGCTATGAGCCGGATGAGGAGACATGCAAAACGGCGGAGGAAGAGGGCATTGCGCTGTTAGGCACCAAGCTGGATCCCTTCTCTATTGCCAAAAAGCTGATTCTGGAGAAAAATCTATGATGAAGGAGCTGGCGCTGCATGTGCTGGATATCGGAGAAAACAGCGTGCGGGGCGAAGGAAAAAATATTGAGATCCTCATCTGCGAGGATGAGAAAGAAAACCGGCTTATGATCCGGATTGAGGATGATGGCCGCGGGATTGCGCCGGATATGCTGAAAACGATCCGCAATCCGTTTACCACCAGCCGCACGATGCGCAAGGTGGGCCTAGGGATTCCATTTTTAAATGATACCTGCCTGATGTGCGGCGGACGGCTGGATATTGACAGTGAGGTCGGCAAAGGAACGACGGTGACGGCGCAGATGGAGCTGGATCATATCGACAGGCCTCCGCTTGGCGATATGCCCTCTACGCTGATGACGCTGTTTTCCTCTCATCCGGAAATCGCGTTTACCTATCGCTATCAGCACCGGGGAAAGGAAGCGGAGGAGCTGCAGGAATTTGCGGTGAGCACGCCAGAGCTGAACGAGATCCTGGAAGGGGTTCCGCTGAGTACGCCCAGTGTGTATCTGTGGGTAAAGGAATTTATCCGGGAAAATATGGAAGAGATCCGGCAAATGTGACTTAAATAATAAGGAAAGCAAGCTTATTAAAAACATCTTGAAAAGCTTATTTACTTTTTGAGGATAGTTTGTTATACTATTATCAATGGAGTCATGTTATATTTTACATGGAGGAAAAGAGGAGAAATTCATGAAGATCATTTGTGATTTACATATGCATTCCGCTCTTTCGCCCTGTGCGCTGAATGAGATGACTCCTAATAATATGGTCAACATGGCGCTGCTTCAAGAGCTGACGGCGATTGCGGTCACCGATCACAATTCCTGCCGCAATGCGGAGATGGTGATGAAGGTGGCGCAGGGGACGGGTCTGGTAGTGGTGCCTGGTTTAGAAGTGCAGACAAGAGAAGAGGTTCATGTGGTCACACTGTTCCAGAAGCTGGAGGATGCACTTGCCATGCAGGAGGAGGTCTATGCGGCGCTGCCTGCGATGAAGGCACCGGCCAAGGTGCGGGAAAAGCAGCAGCTGCTGGATGATGAGGATGAGATCATCGGGTATGAAGAAAAGATGCTCAGTATGTCTTGTGATATGAGTCTTGAGAAGGTGGCGGCAAGAGCCGCAGCCAATCATGGACTGGCCATTCCGGCGCATATCGACCGCAAGAGCTGCAGTGTGCTTTCTAATTTGGGATTTATTCCAACCGATCTTCATTTTCCGACCCTGGAGCTTTCCATGTATGCAGAGAAGGAAAGCTACGAAAAAAAATATGCGCAGGAGTATCGTTTGATCACGGCCTCGGATGCGCATGAGCTTGGCCTGATCGGTATGGCTCCCAGCGAGCTGGAGGTCGAGAGCGTTTCCGCTCACGGAATCCTGCAGGCACTGAGTCAGAGCCTATTGTAACAAAGTTTTCCGGCGCAAGCCGGCAACAACATATCTTAGGAGGTAATGTGATATGGCATGTAATTGTGCTAACGGCGCGGACAAAGAAAAATATGCAGAGCTTGATGCGTTTATTGCGTCTTTGCCCAGCACCCATGGTGAATTGATCCGTGTGCTGCATACGGCTCAAGGAATTTTCGGCTATTTGCCGAAGGAGGTTCAGATTTATGTAGCGCAGAAGCTGAATGTTCCGGTATCCAAAGTATACGGCGTGGTAAGCTTCTATTCTTTCTTTACGATGAAGCCCAAAGGAGAGTATGATATTTCTGTCTGTATGGGTACGGCCTGCTATGTGCGTGGTGCAGAAAGCGTTTTGGAAGAGCTGAAAAAGCGTCTGGGCATCGACATCGGCGGTACGACGGCGGATGGCAAGTTCTCTTTGAGAACGCTGCGCTGCGTAGGTGCCTGCGGCCTGGCTCCCGTTGTGATGATCGGAGACAAGGTGTATGGCCGTGTGACTCCCGATATGGTAGAAGGAATTTTGGCTGAGTGCCAGTAAATAAGGAGAGCAAAAATGGCTAAGATTAAATCATTGGAAGAGCTGAAAAAGATCAAAGAGCAGGCACAAAACACGGTTTCGCTGCGCGTAAAGGGCGACAACATTGAAAACCTGATTCAGATTCGCGTGGCAATGGCTACCTGCGGAATTGCTGCCGGCGCACGTGAGACGATGGATGAGTTCATCAAGGTGCTGCAGGAAGAAAAGATTGAAAATGCCGTTGTGACGCAGACTGGCTGCATGGGATACTGCTATGCAGAGCCCACGATCGAGCTGACCATGCCCGGCAAGGAGCCTGTTGTATATGGTCATGTGGATAGAGCAAAGGTACATGAGATCGTAGAAAAGGGTATCAAGAACGGCGAGATGCTGGACGGCATCATTCCCGTGACGCATAATACCGTTGAATAAGCTGAAAGTTTTCATATTTTAGGAGGATATTATGGCAGATTATAAGTTTCATATCCTGGTCTGTGGCGGTACCGGATGTCTGTCTTCCAATTCCCGTCAGATTGCCGAGAATTTGAAGGATGCCGTGAAGGCAGCGGGCATGGCCGATGAAGTGAAGGTGCTTCAGACCGGTTGTTTTGGTTTTTGTGAGAAAGGGCCGATCGTTAAGATTCTTCCCGACAATACCTTCTATACGCAGGTAGCCCCGGAGGATGCAAATGAGATCGTAGCAGAACATATTATAAAAGGACGTAAGGTAAATCGTCTTTTGTATGTGGATCCTGAGAATGAAAAGCATATTTCTGATGCAAAGCATATGGACTTCTATAAGAAGCAGATGCGTATTGCACTGAGAAACTGCGGCTTCATCGATCCGGAAAATATTGAAGAGTACATTGGCCGTGACGGATATCAGGCACTGGCAAAGTGCTTGACCGAGCTGACGCCTGAGCAGGTTATTGAAGAGGTTAAAAAGTCTGGCCTTCGCGGACGCGGCGGCGCAGGTTTCCCCACTGGTATGAAATGGCAGTTTGCCCGCGGCTATCAGGGTGATGAGAAATATGTTGTATGTAATGCCGATGAGGGTGACCCGGGTGCATTCATGGATCGTTCCATTTTGGAGGGCGACCCGAACAGCATCATTGAGGCAATGGCGATCTGCGGTTATGCGATCGGCGCCTCTCAGGGCCGTGTATACATCCGTGCAGAGTATCCGCTGGCGATTCAGCGTCTGGAGACAGCGATTGGGCAGGCCCGCGAATACGGACTCTTG
Source organism: Lachnospiraceae bacterium (assembly GCA_022794035.1). Taxonomy (NCBI): domain Bacteria; kingdom Bacillati; phylum Bacillota; class Clostridia; order Lachnospirales; family Lachnospiraceae; species Lachnospiraceae bacterium. Next base: position 102,143 of record JAAWDX010000010.1, read on the forward strand.
GGTGAGAACATACTAGGAACAGATTTTTCCTTTGATATTCAGCTTTGCTTCGGCGCCGGCGCGTTCGTATGCGGCGAGGAGACAGCTTTGATTCATTCTATGGAAGGAAATCGAGGCGAGCCCACAACGAAGCCTCCGTTCCCGGCTGAGAGCGGTTTTTGGGGCAAGCCTACCAATGTAAATAACGTAGAGACCTTTGCCAATGTGCCGGTTATTTTCTTAAAGGGCGCAGATTGGTTTAACAAGATTGGTACCGAGAAGAGCAAAGGTACAAAGGTGTTTGCTCTGGCTGGTAAGATCAATAACGTAGGTCTGATCGAGGTACCCATGGGTACGACCCTGCGTGAAGTTATCTATGATATCGGTGGCGGCATTAAAAACGGCAAGAAGTTTAAAGCAGCACAGACAGGCGGTCCTTCCGGTGGATGTCTGACGGAGAAGGATCTGGATACGCCGATCGATTTTGATAATCTGGTTGCTAAGGGTTCCATGATGGGCTCCGGCGGTCTGATTGTTATGGATGAAGACGACTGTATGCCGGCAGTGGCCCGCTTCTATCTGGAGTTTACCGAGGAGGAGTCCTGCGGTAAGTGTACACCCTGCCGTGTAGGCACCAAGCGTCTGACAGAGCTTTTGAAGGATATCACCAGCGGCAAGGGAACGATGGAGCATATTGCTGAGCTAAAGAGAATTTCTCAGGTGATCAAGGATACCGCTCTGTGTGGCCTGGGTCAGTCTGCTCCTAATCCGGTTCTTTCTACGCTGGCTCACTTTGAAGATGAATATATTGCGCATGTAAAAGATCATACCTGCCCGGCTGGTAAATGTACGGCGCTGCTGAAGTTCTCGATCAATCCGGATGTATGTAAGGGATGTACCCTGTGTGCCAGAAAGTGTCCGGTGGGCGCTATCTCCGGCGAAGTGCGCAAGCCTCATACAATCGATCAGGCTAAATGTATCAAGTGCGGCGCTTGTATGGATAACTGTAAGTTTAACGCTATTTCTAAAAATTAAGGAAGGAGTGAAGAGAAGCTATGTCTAACATGATCAATGTTACCATCGATGGACTGGAGACACAGGTTGAGGCCGGCAGCACGATTCTGCAGGCAGCTGAACAGGTTGGCGTCCATATTCCTACACTGTGTTATCTGGATCTTCACGAAATTGGTATTGAAAATAAACCGGCATCCTGCCGTGTCTGTGTTGTAGAAGTAGTTGGCCGCCGCAATCTGGCGCCTGCCTGTGCAACACCTGTATCGGAGGGTATGGTTGTTAAAACCAATACGCCTAAGGTGCTGGAGTCTCGCAAAACCGTTCTGGAGCTGATGCTTTCCGATCATCCAAAGGATTGCTTAACCTGTGCAAAATCTGGACAGTGTGAGCTGCAGGCCTTGGCAGAGTCCATGGGCATCCGTAAGGTGCGTGTGACTGGTACGGCTATGTCAACCTATCAGAAGGATGAGACGTCTCCTTCTATCGTACGTGATCAGGATAAATGTATTATGTGCCGCCGCTGCGAAACTGTTTGTAATCAGATTCAGAGTGTGGGCGCTCTGTCTGCTGTAAACCGTGGATTTAATGCAGTGGTTTCTACGGCCTTTGAACTGCCGATCAATGAGACAGTTTGTACCTTCTGCGGTCAGTGTATTCAGGTATGTCCGGTAGGGGCGCTGACAGAGAAGAGCAATATCGATCAGGTGATCGAGGCTCTGGGTGACCCGGATAAAACAGTCATCGTCAATACGGCGCCGGCTGTACGTGCTGCGCTGGGCGAAGAGTTCGGCGTAGAGCCCGGCTACAGCGTAACAGGCCAGATGGTCGCTGCGCTGCGCAGAATCGGTTTTGATTATGTATTTGATACTGATTTTGCAGCCGATCTGACTATTATGGAAGAGGGGCATGAGCTGATCGAGCGTTTGAATAAGTTCCTGAAAGGGGAGCCTGTAGCGATGCCGATGATCACCTCCTGCTGTCCGGCTTGGATCAACTTCATCGAGACGCAGTTCCCTGAGCTGCAGGATCTGCCGTCCAGCGCTAAATCTCCGATGGAGATGTTCGGCGCTATGGCTAAGTCCTATTTCGCACAGAAGAAAGGAATCGATCCGGAGGATCTGGTAGTTGTATCTGTAATGCCCTGTACGGCAAAGAAATTTGAAGCACAGCGCGATGAGATGAACACCAACGGTACCTCCCGTAAGGATATCGATATCTCGATCACAACACGTGAGCTGGCAGAATTGATTAAGCAGATGAATATCGATTTGGTTGAGCTTGAAGAAGAAGACTTTGACGATCCGCTTGGCGAGTCCACTGGCGCAGCCGTTATTTTCGGAAAGACCGGCGGTGTTATGGAAGCAGCGCTGCGTACCGCTTATGAAGTGGTGACAGGCAAAGAGCTTGGCAATGTCGAATTTGAGGACGTGCGCAACATCAACTATGGTATGAAGGTTGCTCATATTCCGGTAGGCGATATTACGCTCAATGTAGCGATTGCCAGCGGACTTGGCAATGCGCGCGCAATCATGGAGGAGATCAAGGCAGGCAATCCGAACAATCTCCACTTTATCGAGATTATGGCTTGCCCTGGCGGCTGCGTCAATGGCGGCGGTCAGCCTCATCACTTTGGCGATCTGAGCATTATTCAGGATCGTCAGGCAGCGCTTTGTGAAGAAGATGAGAATAAGACCATCCGTAAGTCTCATGAGAATCCTTCTATCAAGAAGATCTATGAGGAGTTCTTAGGTGAGCCCGGTTCTCATAAGGCACATGAGTATCTGCATACGCCTGCTCATGTTTTCAGAGAAAAAGTCTGAGACTGCTTTAAATAAAAAATACGGCTTTGGGATGAGCTTCCCAAGGCCGTATTTATTTTGTCTTTTCTGTAAAAAGTCACTAAGTTTTATCTAGGTTTTTGATTTGTTCATACTTTGTTCATTTTTATGTATTATACTTGAAAAAAATGATTTTTTAGGAGGAGTATCTCTTGATAGAAGTAAAAAATCTAACAAAGCGGTATGGAGATCATCTGGCACTGGATGATATCTCTTTTACTGTAGAAGACGGAGAGATTGTTGGCTTCTTAGGACCGAACGGAGCCGGCAAATCGACGACGATGAACATTATTACCGGATATCTCTCCTCTACCGAAGGACAGATTTTGGTGGATGGGGTGGATGTGCTGGAAAATCCGTTGGAGGCCAAGCAAAAAATTGGATATTTGCCGGAGATACCGCCGCTATATGTGGATATGACGGTAGAAGAATACTTGGCGTTTGTCTGTGATCTGAAGCATATTCCGATTGCTAAAAAGACAGAGACCATTGATCAGGTCAGTAAGCTAGCCAAGGTACAGGATGTAAAAGGCCGTCTGATCCGTAATCTTTCTAAAGGATACCGGCAGCGTGTCGGTTTGGCGCAGGCACTTGTGGGCAATCCAGAGGTACTCATTCTGGACGAGCCTACAGTGGGTCTTGATCCTAAGCAGATCATAGAGGTTCGGGATCTGATTAAAAACCTAAGCAAGAAACATACAATTTTATTAAGCTCACATATTCTGCAGGAAGTGCAGGCAGTCTGCGATAAGCTTGTGATTATCAATCACGGGCGTATTGTCGCCATCGACACGCCGGATGCCCTATCTAAAAATATTTTGCAGATTAACAAGCTGGAGCTGCGGATAAAAGGATCTAAAAATGATATCCTGAAGGGCATTAAAGCGATTGAAGGCGTAAGACAAGCTGAAATCCTCAGAATACGCGAAGAAGGAACGGTTGATATCAATGTGGAGACAGAAGAGGAAGTGGACGTCAGAGAACCTATTTTCCGTTTCTGCAGTGAAAGCGGATATCCGATTCTGATGATGAAAACAGAGGAGATCAATCTGGAAGATATCTTCCTGCAGGTAACCGGAGAAAGAGAGGCCAGAAGATAAATGAAAGCCATATTTTTAAAAGAACTGCGTACGTATTTTAAAAATCCGCTTGGATATGTATTCATTGGCATGATGCTGGTTGTTTTTGGTGTCTACTATTCGTTATATACGATGTATTATCAGTTTGCAGATTTCTATCATGTACTCAATGCGTCTTCTTCCCTGATTGTGTTTGTCGTGCCGGTATTAACGATGAGAATCATGTCGGAAGAGACAAGGAATAAAACAGATCAGCTGCTTTTAACATCGCCGATCAAAACCTCAGGCATTGTGCTGGGCAAATTTTTTGCAGCGGCTACCGTATTTACACTGGTTCTGCTGATCAGCATCCTGCAGCCGCTGACAACCGTCTTTGGTTTTAACGGTGAAATGTCGGCAGCGATGACCTCCGGCGGCTATATTGCCTTTTTCCTGCTGGGTATTACCTTTATTTCGGTCGGTATGTTCATTTCTTCCCTGACAGAGAATCAGCTGATTTCAGCGGTCATCACCATTGCCGTATTTTTGATTCTGATGATGCTGGACGGAGTGGAGGCAATCCTACCGACCTCCCGCTATTTCTCTTTGGGTGCGATTCTGATTATGCTGGCCATTGTGCTGTTCCTGATTTACAGAGCCATTCATGAGCTTGTTGTTACCGGGATTATCGGTGCCGGCAGTGTAGCGGCTCTTTTGGTGGTCTTCTTTATCGTACCGGAATCCTTTGACGGGCTTTTGGCAAAGATGATGTCCTCTTTGGCGATTTTTGCACGGTATAGTGATATGTTTAGCGGTGTATTTGATTTTAGTCATATTATTTTCTTTATATCGGTAATTATTTTCTTCCTGTTCCTCACTTGTCAGGTCGTGGAAAAGAAGAGATGGAACGAATAGGAGATTATCATGAAAAAACTGAACTATAGAGGCTCTATGCAGCGCAAGAAAAATTTGAAATACGGCGGCTACGCAACCATTACGACGCTGATTGTTCTGGTCGCGCTTGTGCTGTGCAATGTGTTATTTAATGAACTGGGCTTTAAGGTGGATCTTACCAGTAATGCCATGTATACGCCAAGCAGCGATACTACGGACGTATTGGATCAGATGGAGGATGATGTCATCATCTATGGTCTGTATAATCAGGGGACGGAGAGCAACGAGCTCAATACAAAGGTAATTAAGCTGATCGAGGCATATGTAGATATGTCGGACCGCTTGGAATTTAAAAAAATAGATCCGCTGAGCGATCCTACCTTTGTCAATCAATATTTAATGGACGATTCACAGGGACTTCCCAATGGAAGCCTGATCATCGAAAATCAAACGACAAAGAAGTTTAAAACCGTGAATATGGCTTCTATGTATGAGGTAAAAAGCGATTATTCGACGCTGACGCGCAATGTTACAGGCTTTAGCGCGGAGCAGGCACTGTCTTCTGCGATTCAGTATGTATGTATCACAGAGACGCCGGTGCTGTATCAGCTGCAAGGACACAGCGAGACCCTGCTTACATCTGATTTTATTGAATATCTGGGATACACTAACTATCAGGTGGATACGATGAATCTGGTGCTCGAAAATATTGAAGAGCTGGAGGCCAATACTTATACGGCTGTGCTGGTGAATAATCCGCGGCAGGATCTGAGCGAGAGCGAATATGAGATATTGCTGCGCTACATGGAAGATGGCGGCCGCATGATGTTTATGGCGGCCAGCGACATGCCGGAGCTGCCGAACTTTGAACGGCTGCTGGCACGGTATGGCATGAGCATTCAAAGAGGGCTTATGATTGAAACCTCGATGGATTATTATTATTCATCTCCCGTTATCCTGAAGCCGGTTTTAGGAGAGGATAATTCGATTACAAGTTATCTGGTAGGCGATTCTAACAATTACTGTCTGATGACGCTGCCGGCTTCCATCATTATCAATCCTGAGAAAAGCAACAGCACCAAGATCAGCGCGATTATGACCACTTCGGAGCATGCAGTCATCAAAGGCGTGAATGCAGACGGGGAAGAAAACGGAGCGGCTGTTAAAGAAGAAGGCGATATTGAAGGACCGTTTAATCTTTGTGTCATTGCTGAAGAAGGGGTTAACCGCAAGGACGGTACAACGGCAGACACCAAGCTGGTGGTGATTGGTAACTCTGACTTTATCAATACCGCGTCCAACAGTCCGGTAACGACCGGAAACTATAAGCTGACTACAATCGCCTGTGATTTTCTGCAGGATTCCGTGGATAAATTATATATCAGCTCGAAGAACCTGGAGGAAGCAAAGATCGAAACAACGCAGTCTGACTTTATTTTCTATGGTCTGGTCTTTACCGTTGTGATTCCGCTCATCATTATCCTCACAGGTGTGGTGATCTGGGTGAGGAGGAAGCATCTGTAATGCGCAAAAAGTTAATCATCATGGCAGCCGGGATTTTACTCCTTGTTGCTGCCGTGATTGCCGTAATGAAATATAATGAGTATCAGGCATCGCAGGAGCCGGAGGAGTCTTCGACGTCCATTGTACTGAAAAATTTATTTGAAAATGAAAAATCCAATATTGCGTCTGTGAACTTAAAGACGCAGAGTGATTCGATTACGCTGGTACCAGGCGATATCAATCCTACCAACAATGAGATTATGTGGCATCTGGAGGATCATCCCCACTGGGAGCTTAAGAATACGTATACAAGCCTGATCTCAATGGCAACGATCTTTCAGGTGTATAAAGAGATTGAAACCGATGTGTCAGGCGATCGTATGGCAGATTTTGGCTTGGCAGCGCCAACCTCTACCCTGACGGTGACACTGAAGGATGGTACGGTGCAGAAGGTAGCGATTGGTAATCTATCCAGCGATAAGGAGTATGCATTCTGCATGATGGAGGGGGATGCTACGGTCTATGCCTGTAATGCGACATATTACTCGTATGCCAGCTTTACAAAGGATTCTATCCGTTTGGCATCGCTGACAGAGCTGGACACCAAGGGTCAGCTTTATAGTATGTTTGTGCAGAAAAAAGGCGAGCGTCCGATTGAAATCCACTATAAAGATGGGATTGAAGAAGAGCTTTCTTCTGCGGAAACACAGATTGTGAGCAAATATGCCTTTATACAGCCCTATGCGAATTCACATGTAGAAGTCGTTCAGAATGTGGACAGCGAGTATTTCTCTAAACTCACCTCACCGGAGATTCTGGAGACGATCGAGGTAAGCTGTACGGATTTTGATCAATATGGCTTGGGTGATGAACCTGAATACCGCGAAACGATTGTAACCCGCAAGGTGGATGAAAAGGATAGTACGACCTATCAATATCAGACAACAGACTATCTGTTTGGCTATACGTACGAAAAAAGCGGTACAAAATGCATTTATTTCCGGGAGGCCGGCAGTGATTTGGTGCTCGGAGTAAAAGCAGAGTGTATGAATACGCGAAAATTTGAACCGTTTTATTACGTGAATAAGCTGGTCTATCTGAAGAGTATTTCGGAGATCCAGGAAGGCACGATCAGCACGGGAGATATGACGCATAGCTTCTCCATTAAAAGATCGCAGGCTAGTCAAGAGGATAGTGCGGCAGAGGCGCTTGCGGTATATCGTCTGGATGGAGAGCTGGTAGAATCAGATGCATTTCTGGCGGTGTACCGCGCCCTGATCTCGATTGCGCCGGATTATGAGATTCTGAATGAAACACCGGAGTATGACGAGACGGACCGGTTGGAGTTTACGCTCACCTACACAGATGGTACGGAGGAGACAATTTCTTATTATCGTCTGTCAGAATTTTATTATGTGACAAAGATCAATGACGATATCTGGTTTGCCTGCGGTGATAGCTATATTGAGCAGGTGATCGAAAAGCTGGAAGCCTGTGTACAGGCAGTCCAGCGAACGGCAGAATAACAAAACAGGGCAGGATGAGCACTGCAAAAGGCTGGATATAAGCAGCATTTTGCAGTGCTTTTTTCTTGCGGCGACGTATGTTTTGTGCTATACTAAAACATATTTATAAGAGGAAGGCAGGAAGTATATTTTGCAAAAAAGTGAGTATTTTATTATCGATCAGCAGGCCCTTCCGGAGGTATATGGACAAGTTGTAGAGGCAAAGCGGCTTCTGGCAAGCGGCAAGGCTGTCACCGTGCAGGAGGCAGTAGAAGCTGTTGGGATCAGCCGCAGTTCATTTTATAAATATAAAGATATGATAGAGCCGTTTACCGATATTGTGAGAAAGAAGACGGTGACCATTGCGGCAAAGCTTGATGACAGGCCAGGCGTGCTTCCGAGATTTTTAATGGTTCTGGAAAATGCCGGTGTCAACATATTGACGATTCATCAGGCAGTGCCCATCAATGGACTGGCTGATGTGTCCTTAAGCATGGAGGTATTAGAGGCGGCATGGAGTATTGATCAGATCATAGGAGCCTTAAAAGAAGTAAGCGGCGTATGTGAAATTCAGATTCTAGCGAGGGAGTAAGAGGGTAAATGGATATAGCAATTTTAGGATATGGCACGGTGGGTGCCGGTACAGTGAATGTGGTTACAAAAAATCGTGAAATCATCGCTGACGATAGCGGGGAAGTGCTGCGCGTGAAGGCGATCCTGGATCTGAAAGATTTTCCGGGAGACCCGTATGAAGAAAAGATTGTACATAATTTTGAGGATATCGTCAATGACCCGACGATCGAGGTGGTGGCGGAGACCATGGGAGGTCTTCATCCTGCCTTTGAATATATCTCGCAGCTGTTAGAGGCGGGAAAAAGCGTCGTCACTTCTAATAAAGATCTGGTGGCTGCCTATGGAGAAGAGCTGCTGGAAATCGCGGCGAAGCATCATGTAGACTTCTTTTATGAGGCGAGCGTGGGCGGCGGCATTCCGATCATGCGGATGATTAATGAATGTATGATTCAGGAGCGACTGCAGGAGATCATGGCGATTTTAAACGGAACGACCAACTACATTCTTACCGAGATGGAAGAAGAAGGCACCTCCTTTGAAGAAGCATTGGAGGATGCGCAGGAAATGGGGTATGCCGAGCTGCATCCGGAAAGCGATGTAGAGGGCATGGATGCTGCGAGAAAGCTGGCCATTTTGTCTACGCATTCGTATTCAGTGGATATTGACTGGGAGCAGATTGAACGGCGCGGCATTACCAAAATCACACAGGAAGATATGGCGGTTGCCAAGGCGATCGACCATCATATCAAGTTAATTGCCCGGAGCCGCATGAATGGAAGCCGCTTATTTGCAGGCGTTGAACCGATGCTGCTTCCAGAGGAGCATAAGCTCGCGCAGGTTGAGGGCGTTTATAACAGCATCATGATTAAGGGAAACTGTCTGGATGATATTACGGTGCAGGGTAAAGGCGCCGGCAGTCTGCCGACAGGAAGCGCGGTAGCGGCTGATATTGTGATGGCTGCCATCAACAAAAAGGATGGAGTGACCTCTACAACCTATCATGAATATAAGAAGATTAAGCCGGAGAGCTACAGCAGCCTAGGTCAGTCCTATATGCTGAGAACCGATGGGAAAGTACCGATGCCGCAGGAAGGAATTATTTCTGCGATTCAGATCGAAAATATCTATGCTTATTTTACAAAACAAATGAAGTCGCAGGAGCTGCGGGATCTGATTCAGCAGCTGGAAATCAGAGGAATTCAAGTGCTGAACTGTCTGGCGATGGAACAGGAGGATACGGGTGCTAATCGTTAAAAAATATGGAGGCAGCTCTGTGGCCACACCGGAAAGGGTGCGCCATGTAGCGCAGCAGATCATCGAGGATGTCGAAGCAGGGCACCGTATCGTGGTGGTTTTATCGGCACAGGGGAAAACAACGGATCAGCTGCTGGCAAGAGCCAGAGAAATGAATCCAAATCCCTCCAGGAGGGAGCTGGATATGCTGATCAGCACCGGAGAGCAGCAATCGGTGGCGCTTATGGCCATGACGCTGCAGTCAATGGGATATCAGGCAGTATCGCTCAATGCATTTCAGGTACCGATGTATACGAATAAGGTATATGGCAGTGCTCGGCTGGAGAGAATCGGGACGGACCGGCTGGAGGCGGAGCTTGACTGCGGAAATGTAGTGCTGGTTACAGGTTTTCAGGGAATGAACCGGTATGAAGATGTAACCACGCTTGGCCGCGGGGGATCCGATACGACGGCAGTAGCCTTAGCAGCTGCGCTGCATGCAGACCGTTGCCAGATCTATACGGATGTAGAAGGCGTATATACAGCAGATCCGCGGTATGTAAAAAATGCGCGCAAGCTGCCGGAAATTGGATATGATGAAATGCTGGAGCTTGCTTCTACAGGAGCAAAAGTGCTGCACAATCGTTGTGTGGAAATGGCTAAAAAATATAATGTAGAGATCGAGGTGCTTTCCAGTATGGTGAAAGCGCCGGGGACAGTGGTAAAGGAGGATTCGCTGGTGGAACGGATGATGGTAAGCGGCGTGGCCGCTGATAAAAATGTGGCGCGTATTTCGGTAATGAGGATTCCGGACAGGCCGGGAAAAGCATTTTCTCTTTTTAATTTATTGTCTCAGGAGGATATCAATGTAGATATCATTCTGCAATCGATCGGGCATGACGGAACGAAGGATATCTCATTCACCGTAGCAGAGGACAATGCCGATGAAGCAGTTGCCATTCTACAGGAGCATTTAGGGCAGCTGGAAGCGGCAGAGATCACCTGTTTTAAGGATGTGGCCAAGGTTTCACTTGTAGGCGCCGGTATGGTTTCCAATTCCGGTGTAGCCACGCAGATGTTTGAGGCGCTCTATAATGCGCATGTCAATATTCGCATGATTTCCACTTCTGAAATTAAGATCTCTGTTCTCATCGATGAGGAGCAGGTGGAGGAAGCAGTGATCGCGATTCATGATCAATTTCGGCTATATGAGAAAAAATAAGAGGGGGAGAGAAAATGATGATTGGATATTATAATCCTTCGGTCATTTTGACGTATGTAGGGCTCGCAGCCGCCGTGATCGGAATGAGCTTTGCTTTGGAGGGGAATATACAGGTAGCCGGCATGCTGATCATGGTGTCCAGCGTGTGCGATATGTTTGACGGAGGCATCGCCCGTTTGGTGAAGCGAAATGAAGAAGAAAAACGATTTGGCATTCAGATTGATTCACTTTGCGATCTGATCTGCTTCGGAGTGTTTCCGGCCATCATCGGATATGGGCTTGGCATCCGGGGCTGGCTCGGCATAGGCGCGATGGTCTTCTTTGTGCTCTGCGGCGTGATTCGGCTGGGATATTTCAATGTGCAGGAGGAAATCCGTCAGCAGCAGACAGAGGAAAAGCGGCAGTACTATCAGGGGCTTCCCATTACAACCTCAGGGGCCTTGGCTCCGCTTTGCCTTATGCTGACGCTGGCATGCGGCGGCAATTTTCAAATCGTATATACAGTATTCCTTTTTATCACAGGTCTTGCCTTTATCGTGGATTTCCCGGTAAAAAAACCGCATGGGATGTATAAATGGTTCTTGCTGGTTGTCGATATTACAATTTTTGTATGTTTGTACTTCTTCGGAGGAAGGATTGGATGAAACAAAAGAAAATAACGCAGTACCGGAAGACAAGTCCGGTACTGCACTTTCTATATAAAAACAAAATAGGGCGGCTGCTTTTAAAGGGATTGGTGCGGCGCGAGGTTTCGCAGAGGGCAAGGTCCTTTTTTTGCAGCTCCTGGTCCAGACTGGCCATTCCCCTGTTTATCCGGCAAAACAAGATCGATATGGCGCAGTATCAGGAGGGCCCCTATCGAAGCTTTAATGACTTCTTTATCCGTCAGGTTAAACCGGGCAAGCGGCCGATTGACCCCCATCCGCAGCATCTTATCAGTCCCTGTGATGCCAAGGCGACGGCCTATCCCATCGATGCAAGCAGCGTATGGCATGTAAAAGGGACGGACTATTCGCTGGCAGCGCTCTTATGCGATGAAGCACTGGCCAAGCAGTATGAGGGCGGCGTAGGAGTCGTGCTTCGTCTTTCACCGGATGATTACCATCGGTATTGTTATATAGATGAAGGCTCCCTGCAGCAGCGCACCTTTATTCCGGGACAGCTGCATACCGTGCAGCCGATCGCAGAGAAGGAGCAGGTATTTGCTGTCAACTGCCGCGAGTATACGCAGCTCAAAACACAGCACTTTGGCGAAGTGCTCCAGATGGAGGTGGGCGCTGTGCTGGTAGGCAAAATCGTCAATTATCACGAAAACCATCATTTCTACCGTGGAGAAGAAAAGGGACGATTTGAATACGGCGGCTCCACGATCCTGCTGTTTTTTGAAAAGGACCGGGTCCAGCTGCATCCGCAGCTTTTCCGCTCGGCTCAAAACGGCCGGGAGGTCAAGGTGAAAATGGGGCAAAAGATTGGATGGGCCACTCCGGCGGCGCGTGAGGTCTGAGAGATGTTTGGATATGTCATTGCCAACATGGAAAAGCTGTCAGCGGAGCAGCAGGCGCATTATAAGGGCTGCTACTGCGGCCTGTGCCATGAGCTTGCTAGGCGTTACGGCCGGCTGAGCCGTTTGATTTTAAGCTATGATATGGTTTTTTTGATTTTAGTGCGCAGCGCCGCTGCCAAATTGACGGCGGCCATGGAGCAGGAGCGGTGCGTAGCGCATCCGCAAAAGCCTCATTATTTTTGGACGAATGCAGAGACGCAGTATGCAGCGGACATGAGTGTACTCTTGGCCTATTATCAGGCCGAGGATGACTGGCAGGATGATCAGAAGGTCATGGCGCTGGGGCAAAGAAGGATGCTGAGAAAAGCGTTCTTGCAGGTACAGCAAGCATATCCGGAAATTGGAGAGTCAGTAAGGAAAAGCCTGGCTGCGCTCTCTGAGCTTGAAAAAAGCGGCCGGCTGGATCCGGATACGGCCGCGCTGTGCTTTGGGCAGGTGATGGCGGTCATTTTCGCAGGTCCGGAAAAAAATGCGGCTCTTTCTGAGATAGGGCTCCGGATGGGAAAATGGATCTATATTATGGACGCTTGTCTGGACCGCAAGGAGGATCTGAAGAAGGAGCGCTATAATCCGCTTCCGGCCTTGCCGGTGGCGCAGTTTGAGACGATTTTGAACTGCCTGATGGCGGATTGTGTGAAGGCGGTCCGGGAGGCAGAGCTGGAGAAGGAATGGCCGATTCTGGAGAATATTTTGTATTCGGGCGTATGGACGCGCTTTGAGGCATGGAAGAAGGAGAGTGGGCATGAAGGATCCGTATGAGGTACTGGGAGTGTCGCGGGATGCGTCGGAGGAGGAGATCACGAAGGCGTACCGAAAGCTGGCGAAACGATATCATCCGGACTTAAATCCGGGGGATGCACAGGCGGAGGAGAAGATGCGCGAGATCAATGAAGCCTATGATCTGATTAAGAGCGGCAAAGCGCAGGGGTTTGATCGGAAGGGCTTTGATCAGGGAGGTTTTTATGGCGGCGCATACGGAAGTCCGTTCAGCGGCGAGCAGCAGGGGACGGAGTTTGAGGCGGTACGGCATTATTTGCAGATGGGCTATGCGCAGGAGGCGCTGAATGTACTGAGCCGGATGCAAACTAGGACGGCGCAGTGGTACTATTACAGCGCGGTTGCTAACGCGAGGCTGGGCAATCAGATTATGGCGCTGGAGCATGCGCAGCAGGCGGTGCAGATGGATCCGGGCAATTTGCAGTACAGGCAGCTTTATATGCTGCTGCAGCAATCGGGCGCGGCCTACGGAGAGCAGAGCGCGGAGTTTGGACGGCCGATGAATCTGCTGAATAAGCTTTGTCTGTGTTGGTGTCTGGCACAGGGGTGCGGCGGCCCTTGTTTCTTTATTCCCTGCTAAAAGGAGGCGATGAGCATGGCGAATTGGAAGGATAAGATCATCCGGATGATGTATGGGCGCTATGGAGCGGATGCGCTCTATGGGTTTTTACAGGTCTTGTTTTGGCTTTTATTTGTGGTGAATCTGTTTGCGCGGTCGGTCTTGCTGAGTGTGTTGACGAGTCTGGTTTTGGTGTGGATGCTGTTTCGCTTTTTCTCACGCGATAGGGAAAAGAGGAGAAAGGAAAATGAATGGTTTCTGCGTGCCAGTAAACCGATGCGGTCTTTTTTGTCGCTGCAGCAGATGAGATGGCGGGAAAGGAAAACGAAGCGTTTCCGGCGGTGTCCGTATTGTAAAACGATTTTGCGATTGCCCATCAAAAAAGGCACACATGTGGCCGGCTGTCCGCAGTGCCATCGGGATGTGAAGGTGCATATCTGGCTGTAGTCCGGTTAAATAGGGACCTTATTAAAGTATTGAAAAAAAACGCATAAAAACTGGATTTTTGCGATTTTCCCCTTGCAATTCTGTATATGATATGATACACTTAGCTGGAATTAGAAAATGTAATCCATTACATAAAGGAGTAGTACACATGAGCAAGACGTATGGTGTGGTTTTAATTGGCTGTGGTCATATCGGAGAAGCACACATTGAAGATATTTACTATCGTGATGAAATCCGGATTGTCGGCGTAGTGGATCTGTATGAGGAAAATGCCAAGCTGTTTGCCCGCAAATATGGGGCGGAGCACTATGCAACCGATTATCATGAAATGATTCAGCGCGATGATGTGGACATTGTGATCATTGCGACCTATGCGCGTACTCATCTGGAGATTTTAAAGGAGTGCGTGGCTGCCGGCAAGCATGTGCTGTGCGAAAAGCCAATGACACAGGCAGACATGGCCGCGGCAAAAGAATTTTATCATGTGGTAAAAGCGGCTAAAACCAAAGTGCTGATCGCTCATGTATTGCGTCACAACGACACATATACGAAGGTAAAGAATATGATCCGTGACGGAGCCATCGGCGAGGTGCGCTTTATCCGCATGGTGCAGAACCATCATATTATGAACCCCAAGCGCTACGGAGCGCTGCTGGAGGATTGTCCGCCGATTGTAGACTGCGGCGTGCATTATATTGATGTGATTCGTTGGTTTACCGGGCTGGAGATTACTTCTGTGGGCGGACTGGGAACTACAATTGATCATCATGAGAACGAGACCGGAGAATTTGATCACGGCATCCTGACGATGAAGCTGTCGAACGGCGGCAGTGCCTATTACGAGGCTGGCTGGGCCAATAATCTGGCGGCGCAGAATCTCAAGGAGTTTATTGGCGATCAGGGGCGCATCCGCATTACGCTGCAGGAAAACAGGGCGCAGGATGCAGAGGAAGGCGATCTGATTGAGTATTATACGCATGGAAACGCGACCTACACGACAATCAACAATAAGAGCAAATATAAAAATATGTGGGGACAGCTGCAGACGCTAATCGAAATGATCGAGACGGGAGAAGAAGGCAATCCTTCCTTTGACGAAGCGTTTGAAGCCTTTATGATCGCGCTTGTCGGCAATGAAGCGGCAAAGCAAAATAAGGTGATCGAGCTGAATTATAAATGGGAAGAAGAGTTTAAATAAAAAGCAGCTGATGGAATACGGCGGGCCGTTCTTTGGTAAAGAACGGCCCGTATTTATGTATTGGTGGTTGGTGCGTTTTGGTATTATTGTAGAAGAGCAAGAAAATGGCTTGAACTACTTGATATTATTTCGGTTTACCGATATAATAGATATGAGGTGATACCCATATGATTATAAACGAATTGCTTGAGCGCAGAGGAATGACTAAATATAGACTAGCGGTGGACTCCGGTGTGCCTCATGCTACGCTTAACGATATTTGTAGCGGCAAAACGAGGCTGGAAAAGTGCAGCGCAGAAACCGTGTATAAGCTGGCAAAGACGCTGGGCGTTTCTGTGGAGCTGCTGGTGGAAAGTGGACTGCGCACTGCACAGCGGGAGCGCTCGTATGAGTATGGTCTGCCAGAGTATCTGCAACATGATCTGGACGCTTACAAGGATGCGCTCAAACACGGTTCGAATTTGATGGATTGTCTGTGGGGGGAACTCTACGGCAGCATCAATATAGCAGAGATCAGCGACGGCGTTATCACGTCGGAGCATGCGGATTATCTGAGGCAGAAATATCTGTGGAGGACACAGCGATGATAGACTTTACAAACTGCACAAGGCTGCCTTACAAGGCCTATAACGGTGCCAACGGGAAGAAGATTGCCATTGAATACGAGGGCGAACAGTATATGCTGAAGTTTCCACCCTCTGGCGATACAAAGCCCACAGAGCTGTCTTATACCAACAGCTGTATCAGCGAGCATATTGCCAGTAGTATCTTCAATATGCTGGGTGTGAAAGCACAAGAAACTATACTTGGCACCTTTGAGATTGGCGGGAAAACCAAGATCGTATGCGCTTGCAAGGACTTCACAGCAGACGGCAGGATGCTTTTTGACTTCTGCTCCATTAAGAATACAATTTTGGACTCAGACTCCAATGGGAGCGGCACAGAGCTTGCGGATATTTTGGATACCATTGAAAAGCAGCAGTTTGTCGCTCCGAATGTGCTGCTGAAGCATTTTTGGGATGTATTCGTGATGGATGCACTTTTGGGAAACTTTGATCGTCATAATGGAAACTGGGGGTTTCTGCATGATCCGAGTACTGGCGAGAGCAGTATCGCTCCGGTATTTGACTGCGGAAGCTGCCTGCTGCCCCAAGCAGACGAAAAGGTCATGGCCGCTGTGCTGGAAAACGAGGATATGTTGAACGCAAGAGTGTATCAGTTTCCGACCTCTGCCATTAAGTTAAATGGCAGGAAAATCAACTATTATGATTTCCTGATGGCACAGCCTAATACGGACTGTCAGGCTGCGCTCAGCAGAATCTGTCCACGGGTGGATTTGGAGCAGATCGGAAACTTTATTGACAGCGTTCCGTATATTATGGATCTGCAAAGAAAGTTTTATAAGAAGTATATCTCTGCACGGTACAAGCTGATCTTACAGCCAGCCTTTGAGCTGACCGTAGAGTGCAAGCAATAAATGAATGTGCATAATAAGGACGGGTATTCTACTTTGAAAACATTGTAGTGGCAACAAAAGTGCACCGTCTTCATTAGAATGAGCGGCACCTCCCTCTGGAGATAGCCGCTCATCATTTTGTGTATAAAATCAGCCGTATTTTACTCAGCCGCGCTCAGCTGCGCAATTTCCCGATTCACCTTGGCGCGCAGATTCAGCAGATACGCCTCGCCGGCCGGATAGCTCGTAAAGCTCAGCGGCTCAGTCAGGCCCTCCTCCAGCAGCGCCAGCACATGCTCGCGGCTCGACAGGCTTTCCAGCAGCGTCAGCGCCGCCAGATCCTGCAGCGCCTCATGGAAAATCACCAGCCGCTGCGACTCCATGGCCTCCCCGTCTGCACCGGGATAGATCACAAACGCATCTCCACTGGGGAACGCGCCGTCGCCATCCGTCGTCATAAACGGATTCAGATGCCGCAGCGAATACCGGGAATTATAAAAATTCAGTCCCCACTGCAGAAAGCCCTTCACTTCAAAGCGATAGCACTGCAGCCCCAAGATACGCGTGCGATAGCCCGGCATCGCCATAAAACGATTGGAGAGGCCATTCGTTCCTTGGCCGCAGCAATAATACACCCAGAAATCCTCCGGCCGCTTGCCATTTAAAAACGGATCCACCGCCGTAGTCGCCACCACCGGCGTCTCACAGACGCCCTGCTCATAATACGAATAGTCGCTCATCGCATCCATAATCGGAAGTCCGTCCAAAAGCGGCGCCACAAAGCGTTTTAGCTCCAGATACTGCGGCAGATGATCCAGATGCGGCTCATCCGAAATATGAAAATAACAAACATCCCGCAGGCCCATATCCGTCAGATACGCCGTCAGCTGCGGCAAAAAGGCCTTCAGAAACGCCTGATACTCCGCGCACAGCGCCAAATTGTCCCAGCCAAAGATCTGACGGTACTGTCCATCGACAGTAGCCATGATCTTGGGACAGGCCTTCGCGCCCCACTGCGTGAACAGGTGGGAAATTTCAAAATAAACGATACCATGCTGCTGACAGAGACGGATCCAGCGTGTCAGCTTGGTAAAATCAAAGGCATAAGAGCCGTTTGTCAGCGCAACATCCACCAGCTGCAGCGTTGTGCGTTCGCCGCCGACCTGCGTATCCAGCGGCAGGGTAAAGATGGGGGTGAGGATCATATTTTGGCCGCGCTGCGCCGCCAAACGGATATGGTTTTCCATAACTTCCCAGTGCTTTTCACTGAAGACCGGCAGTTGGTAGTAGTCAGCCAGACAATCACCATGGAACCAGCAGGTATATTTTAAGGGAGATTTCGGCAAAACCGCACCGATTACGGAGAGCGTAGTGGTCACGCTGACGCGCAGGTCCGGCTGCGGACAAAGCGGATCGGTGCTGAAAAAGATCAGCTCAATCGGATAATCGCCGGCGGGGGCGCATCCGGGTAGTACCTCGATGAAAAAGCTGTTCCAGCGATTGATCAAAACGCGGTACAGGCCATCCTTAGCCTCATACAGGGGGTCAGGAAAAAGACCGGTTTCATGCGTCAGATAACGGCCGTCGGCATCGGAGAAGAAGGGCAGCATAGACGGAACGTACTGCACCTGTTTAACAGTAACCGGCAGTGCACAGCGCACCTCAACCTGGATGTCGAAGCTGTTGAAGTAGCGGATATTCTCCGGGCGCAGGGCAACCTGAAAGGCAAAGGCCTCATTTTGCAGACAGCTGAATGCGGTCAGCGCAGGCTGCGGGGCTTGATCGGGAAATACCTTTTCCAATGATGATACAATGCGTGTCTCAAAGTTCATATGCATACACTCCTTTTATTTAAAAGATTCCGGTCTCCTTGCGGAGTACCTCTTTTGCATAGCTGGTGAACTGTGGATTGCCGCGCTCAATGCGGTAGCTGGCGTTTACCTGCTCGCCGCTGGTAGCAGCAACGGCAATGATGCTGCTGATGGTGCTGCCGCTTAGCGAGCAGTTCATCTCCTCTGCGCCGCTGGCCAGATCATAGATATGCGTCACCCAGATGCCCTTATAGCCCTGCAGCTTGCAGGCGGTGAGTACCTCGCGGCTCAGGAACAGATTTTCCATCGGCGAGGTACCGGTGATGGGCTCATTGCAAAGCAGCAGGCTGTAAGGTGTTGCCAGATCCAGACCGGCGCGGATGGTCTTGAGCTCTTGGCCAAGCTTGCCGTGCTGCAGCTCGGTGTTTTCTTCATGAGAAAAGACCGTTACAATGCGGTCCACCGGGCTAATCGCAGCCTCCGTCGCGGGCACGGGCCAGCCAAGCTGGAACAGAGCCTGAATGACGCCGACGGTACGTAAAAACGTGGTCTTTCCGCCCTGATTGATGCCGGTCAGCACCAAAATTTCGCCGCCGGGCTGAAACGTGATATCATTAGGGACAGTGCCGCCGTGTTTAAATACAGTCAGCACCGGATTGATCATAGTTTTAGCGGAAAATTCCTTGCTTTCGACCGGAAGAATCCGAGGATAGCATAGGGACGTCTCGGTTTTCTTCATCTGCCGCATATAGCGCAGCGCACCCAGATAGAACAAAAGATCCTGATACAGGTCGTCTAGATCAGCTGTAATGCGCTGCAGCGCCTGCTGGAACTGCTTTTGATTGTTAGAGAGCTGCACGCGGACGAGCTCCTCTGTAGGCGTTTTCATCTCCTTTAGCGATGTAAGCTCCCAGGGTTTTTCCGGCTGCCGCATTTCCTTCAGCGTATGAGAATTGAACGAGGACTTAACGAATTTTTCTTTTTGAATGGCAGTCAGAGCGGCGCCGCAGACATGAAGCTCCGGATCCAGCGTGAAGCGAATGCGGAAGCTGCCGAGCTGCTCAAGACCACTGGCATAGGTCTGCCACTGAGACTCAAAGTCAGCTGTGAAATTGGCGGAGATTTTGCCGTCGATGACGCGCGCCAGCTCCTGCAGGCCGCGGGAACGGATTCCGCCGTTGGCGGAAAGCTTGGCGAGCTCCTGCGACAGAGACAGCATCGTGCTGTGCGCGAGCTGGAGCACCGAAAATTCGCGGATGCTCTCGGCGTAAAATTCATCGGACACGGGCATCTCTTGCAGGGCGTGGATCTGTGACAGGCATTTGCAGACGGCGCTGATGCTTTCCACTAGTGCAGGGCTTTCGGCCAGCTCCTGCAAAACCTCGCGGCGATACAGCAGATCGTCTGCGTCGGTGGTGAAAAACTGTGTCCAGGCCAGCGTGTGGTCGCCATGCTGCCCCTGAAAAATGCGGTTCAGATATTCGCTCAGCATCAGGTCGGTGAGGGCCTGATCGGTGATCTGCAAAGGAGAAGCCTGTTTGTGAGTGTCAGTGGTTGTCAGAAAGCCCATGGGAATCATCTCCTTCGTAGATAGAATTGATGTTGTGCAGCTCGCAGTAGGCGCTGGCCTGTGTGAGCAGATCGCCTGCGGGCAGCATGTCCTGCAGGGTGATGCGGTAGGCGGCGGCCGTCTCTCGCGCGTAGCTGTTGCCGAGCGGCTCGGCGCTGATCAGATGATAGCTGTGCTGCATGCTCTGAGAGGCCTCGTCATATGCCGACTGTGTAATCAGGCTTTCCAGATGCTGACGGTGTGCAGCGGGCAGCTGCGCTTTGAGCAGAAAATAGATATCATACAAATGCGTTACCAGCAGATGGGTGATTCCTTTTTCCAAAAAATGACGGGACAGATCCGCACAGATCGAAACGGCCTCCACAGGATTGGTGCTGGTCATAGGCTCATTGAGGAGCACCAGATCGGAAGCGGCAGCTTCCTTTAAAATAGTGGTTAGCTTTTTAATCTCCACACCCATGCGCGAGGCGGTCATGGAGCTGTCCTCACCAGCCGAGAACAGGGTGAAAATGCTGGTGACCGGCGAGAAGCGCATGGCCGCGGCCGGGACCAAAAAGCCAAGCTGCGCCAGCACATAGCTCTGGCCGATCGTTTTCAGATAGGAAGTCTTGCCGGAATGGTTGGCGCCGGTGATGATCACGGCATTGCCCTTTTGCAGCCGCAGGTCATTGCCCTGAATGCCGCTGCTGTGAAGCACCAGATCCGGATAGACGACGGCCTGCATCTCCAAAGAGGCTCCGGGCAGAGGCTCCGGGCGGCAGAGCAGGTAGCCGCGCTGCTCAAATGCCTCGGCTGAGAGCAGGGCGATCTGGTAGAACTGCAGGGGGCGCACCAGCGCCAAAAGCTCGTCGCTGTGCGTGAAACGGAGGCCGCCCACGAGCTTAGAGGCCTTGTTGATCTCGGATTTCCATTGCTTTTCCAGACCGCGCAGAATGTATTCGTCAAAGTGAGAGCCATATAGAGAACGGTTATATACAAATTCGGGGCCGAGGCCATGGGATGGCTGCGCGGCATCGGTATGGCACAAAAGGGCGTTTAACTCCTCGGCATCATTTTCGAGGGAAAGGATTCCCAATTCGCTTGGATAGCCGTCTTCGCGCAGGTTAATGCCCAGATGAAGATAGCGTGGCAGGCACAGCAGCTCCTCTAGCTCTTTGATGGCGCTTTGACAGTGCGCATAGAAGGGCTCTTCTGTGAGCCGGGTGAAAAATTGCTGCAAAGCCTGAATACGCTCAGATTCATAAGGGTGGGGCGGAGTATCTAAAAGCTGTGACCATTCCTGCAGGCAGGCCGTATAGGCCGAGGCGAGGCGCCAGCGGTACAGGACCTCCTGCAGCTTGCCGGCGGCCAGATTGAGCTTTTCCTGTTCGCGCTGTATAGAGAGAATCGCATCAATCGCATGCTGGAGGCGGGCCGCATCCGTGACCTGCTTCAGATCCATAAGCACGGCCAGGCGCTCCTTGATCTCGCCTGCGTCGCTGCTGAAATAGCGGCGCATAAAGTGGTCAGCATCGCCCGGGGTCATGCGGGGATCGATGCGGCAGAGTATTTTAGACATATCCAGATCGGAAAGGGCCTGGCTGAGTGCAGTTCCCTGTCCGGTTTCTTGTATTAGCGTAACGCTCAAAATATTTCTCCTTGCGGTATATAGTATAGTTTTGCGTATATCTGTATTGTATCATTGGCGGCCCTGTTTGACAAGAAAAGAAAATGGGAGCCGGCGGTTTGACAATAAAAAGAAGAAGGGGGCTGCTAATGCTCAGCAGCCTCCTCTTTCATGTGGATTTTACACTTTTAACATGAATGTTTCTTTCTCGGCTATCGCCTTTTCTAGTTTTAGCCTTAGCTCTACCAGCCATTCAGGCTCATCCGCAAATTTTTCAGCGACACATCGGATGAGGCGTGCATAGCCGTATAGATTGATGAAACGCTTTAGAATAGGGCGAGACAAAATCATTTCCTGCGTATAACAATGCTCTTTTGTATAGCCTTTGATAAATTCATTTTCGGCCCGCTGAAGTGCCTCGCCTTCTAATTCCTCTTCCAGCGAATCAAAAACCTGCTCTATGTCTAAAGCATACCAGTGATACATGCCGTCCTCAAAATCAATGACAGTGCAGCTGTTGCTTTCCTTATTGTAGAAAACATTATCTGGCTCAAAGTCGTAATGGACTAATCCATACGTATCATGATGGACCGGCAGCTGGCAGAGAGCATTTTTAAGCGCCGATAGTTCGGCAATAGCATACTCTGGCGCGTTATATTCTGCAAATACAGAAGTGATCCAATTTAAGGCATCGGTATGCGACCACTTTTTGGTTCTAGGAATAAATGCAGAAGATAGAGAATGCAGTTTTCCTAAGGATTTTCCGTATACAAACATAACTTCATCGGATAAATCTGTATCTTCCACGGGAATGCCGCTGACCTTATGAAAGGCAGAGGCGTAATACTTTCCCCACTGTGTGTTCAATATCATACATATTTCGCCGGTTTTGGATTTGATCGGCGTTAGCGCCGGGTAACCAGAGGCAAGGAGGTATTCGATAAACTCTATCTCTCCAAAAATGTTTTTTTCCAGCTTTTCATCAAAAGGAGAAAGCCGCAGGAAGCAGGTTTTGCCATCCTGACAGAATGGGTAAATGGCATTGGAGGAAATGCGAAATTGCGAAAGCATCTGGTCGAGAGTGTCTGGATCATGCTCCCAGTTGCTTAGCGCTTCTTTGGCTAACTCATAGTTTTCAAATAGATATTTTAATTTTAACATGCTGTTTATCCCTTCAAAATAAAATTGCACTCCTGAAAAACAGAAGTGCAAGAATTTATTACCGCTGATGATAAACATGGAGTGCTTTATTATATGGCTATCCAGTGAGTAATATAACTTCGGTTTTTCTGATAAAAATATGCTGACATACTATTACTCACCTGCCTTTCGATTATGTAAATATCCTATCATTAAAAGCAGCAGCTGTCAATGTTTATTCCCTATTTAGATTGCGGCGTTTTTTATTTGTCGGAGATTGGCTTTTCTCAGAAAATGAGCTATACTGATAAAAGATTACATAGAGCAGGAAATCTGCCGGAACGGAGAGGAAAAATGAAGAAAAAAAGAAGAGCTAGGTTTTGTTTGCTGTTGACGGCGATGCTGCTGGCGCTGAGCGCGTGCCAGAGCGTGCGTGAGAAAATGCCGGAGAAGAACAGCGTACGGATCTATGATGTGCTGCCGCAGGATCGCGATAAGGCTGCAGGGGCCGAAATTCTGGAGCAAACGCAGGCAAAGGCCGCTAAAACGCACGGAGAGGAGAGGGACCGGCTTTTGGAGACAGCGCGGCAGCTGGAATCGCTGCCCTTTGAAAAGCATGAGTTTCGAGTGAATCTATTTACAGGCGTAGCAGGGGCCGGCGATCAGAAGGAAGCGCCCTATGCAGGCCAGATTGCTGCAATCGAAGAGGCAAGCGGGATAGAGATTGAATATATCATTCTAAATAGCTGGGAGGAGCTGAGGGAGGAGCTGCGAAAAAGTCAGGGAGATGGGGTCACAAAGCTGGTGATTTTTGATAATTCCTATGATAAAAGCTTGCTTAAAGAAGCATCCTCGGGAGGATACGCTGATTTGGAAAGGGAACTAGAGGAAGCGGGCTTTTATGAAGAAGAGCTCTATGAGCAGACGGTTTTAAATGCCGGACGGATTGATGGCCGGCAGGTGCTGATACCGCTGCTGTATACGGTTTCGGGGATGGTCAGAGGGGAAATCCTGAGACAGGATCTTCAGACGGGAGAGCTGATAGAGCCGGACGAGATCGAGACAGAACCGATTAGTTTTCCGATGTTTCTTTCTATGATGACGGGCGCGATGCAAAAAGAGCGGACAGAGCGCGGAGAGATTCCCTTTTTATCAGCCGGCTTTCTGGAAGAGGCAGGGCCGGATCTGTTTCTCTGCGCTGCGGGTGCCGACTGGGGCGACTACCGAAATCAGGAGACGCTGTTTGAAACGCTGTATGAATATTTGCAGACTTATCGCAAGACACAGCGGGAGCCAAGAAAAGATGCTATATCGATGCAGGAGCTCTGGGCATATTATTTGAATGAAATGCGGTATAGCAAGATGGAGCCCTCGGAGCTGCCCCAAAAGGTGATCGAGGATCTGCAGCTGGATATAAAAGGCATGGCAATGAATATGCATATAGCGAAGGAGCTGCTTGAAAGGACAGATTACTTTGTAGATTGTGCAGGTGCAGAGGAGATTGCGTATCATAGCGTGATAGGACTTTTGGCCTGCAGAAATTATTATGAAGCGGGTCTCTATACCTCATCGCCGGAGAGCATCGCAGATACACTGGTGGCAAGCGGAAAGATGGGCTATTGGCCAATCGGGACGATGCAGTCGCCGGATGAATATGCAGCTCAGCCGATCAATTATGCCGCGGTTGTGGAAGGCGGAGATGAGAAGCTGGCAGTGCAGGTGATACAGGCCATGACCCAGCAGCTGGTTCTGCCTGAGTTTGGGTTTTCGATCCGCAAAGAGGTGCAGCGCGAGCAGCTGCGGGTGTGGAGCGAACGGGCAGAGCGGTACGAAATCCGTGCATATGAGCTTCCGTTTAATGGAAAGGCATATAAGGAGGGCAGTACGGCAGGATATTGGGCTTCTTATATGAGTGGTTCGGAGCAGCTCGATCATAAGACGAAGTATGCAGAGCAAATCCAGCAGCAGCTGGATCATGTGGTCTTTGCACAGATCGCCGACCGCGAGATTTTGAAAATCTGGCGGGATACGCTGACAGAAGCGGCAGAGTCGGGGCTTACCGCGCAAGCGGGGCATGCGCTGCTGTGTGAGCGGATGAACGAATGGTGGAAATAAAGATAAAAATGGCGGGAAGGCTCCCGTCATTTTTTATCGGATGGACAGGAGGTCCGTCCCCCTGAGCCTGTGGGAGTAGTTATGAGAGAGGATTTGGGAGCGGTTTAACGTGCAAAAGGACTTGCAGGACCGTTGTTGGTGGCTCTTTTGCGGCCCATTAACGGGTTAAATAATCAGTTGCCACAGAGAATAAGCATCGATGTAACTGGGAAAAGCAGCAAATTACCCAGTTAAATGAACAGAAACAGCAGAAAGATAACGTGCTAAAGGAGGCTAAGGCACGTTAAAAGACAGATATCAGGAAAAGGTAACGGGCCTAAAGGACGGACGCAGCCCAAAGTTCCGCCATATCGCAAATTTCAGCCACAGCCGGCGCAAGCAGCCACCACGCAGTCGCAAACTTTGTAAATAAATTTATATAAATCTATTGACAAATTATATAAACTGAGTATAATTCTCTATAAAAGGAGTGGTGAGATGGCAAAGAGTGTTTATTCATTAGTATTGAGAGATGAAGTGGTGGCCGAGATCGACCGCTTGGCCTACCGCATGAATACAAACCGGTCGAATATGATCAATCAGATTCTGGCAGAATATGTATCAATGACGACGCCGGAAAAGCGGATGCAGGAGGTGTTCACCCGCATTACCAACATGCTGACAGAGTCGGGGATTTTCCAGCCCATGCTGCAGCCCTCGGATTCCATGCTGTCGGTGCGGTCCGCGCTGGCCTACAAATACAACCCTACCGTACGCTACAGCGTAGAGCTGCAGCGCAGCGAGGAAGGCGCGGCCGGCTGCCTCAAGGTAAGCCTGCGCAGCCAAAACAGCAGCCTTATGCTGTACTGGCGGCAGTTTTTCTCCTGCTGGAATGCCATTGAAAAGCTCTATCAAAAAGAGCTGCGCTGCGAGCTGGAGGCAGGGCGCTACCTGCGCTATTTCACATTGCCGCAGGAGATCGGCAGCGACGAGCAGGGCGAAATGATCGCAGGCTATATCCAGCTGCTCGACGACTGCATGAAGCTATTTTTCGATCATCTGGAGCAGCCGCAGGCAGTTTTAAGAGAAATGGAAGCCAGATATCGTGAGGCACAGCCGATGATCTGAATCGGCAGGAAGGTAAACAAGGTCAATTTTCCGCCTATGGCGGGAAAAGCTTACGGCTATAGAAAGGAGCGAGCTTATGAATGTACAGAGATTAACACAGAAGAGTTTGGAGGCGCTGCAAGAGGCGCAGAATCTGGCATCGCAGGCTAAGAATCCGGAGGTGCGGCAGGAGCATCTGATGCTGGCGCTGGCATCGCAGAAGGAGGGGCTGATTCCCTCGCTGCTGGAGAAGCTGGGGACGGACACGCAGATGCTGCAGCAGAGCCTGCGGAGTGCGATTGGGCGGCTTCCGCAGGTGAGCGGGGCGGCCGAAGCGGGTAAGCTGTATGTGTCGTCGGAACTGGATGCGGCGCTCAGCGAGGCGGAGGCGCAGGCCGCGCAGATGCAGGATGAATATACGTCGGTGGAGCATTTGATGCTGGGCCTGATTTTGAAGGCTTCGGCGGCGGTAAAGCAGGCACTGGAGACGGCGCATGTGACGGAGGCGGCTTTTCGCGAGGCGCTGAAGCAGGCACGCGGGAGTGCGCGCGTGACGAGCGATAATCCGGAGAGCACGTATGATGTGCTTGCAAAGTATGGGCAGGATCTGGTGCAGCTGGCGCGCGAGCAGAAGCTGGACCCGGTGATCGGGCGCGATACGGAGATTCGCAGTGTGATTCGGATCCTGTCGAGGAAGACGAAGAATAATCCGTGCCTGATCGGCGAGCCGGGCGTGGGCAAGACGGCGATTGCGGAAGGCCTGGCGCTGCGGATTGTGCGCGGGGATGTGCCGGACAGCTTGAAGGACCGGAAGATTTTTTCACTGGATATGGGCGCGCTGATTGCGGGCGCTAAATTCCGCGGCGAGTTCGAGGAGCGGCTAAAGGCCGTGCTGAATGAGATCAAAAACAGTGACGGCAAGATCATTCTGTTTATCGATGAGCTGCATACGATTGTGGGCGCCGGCAAGACGGACGGCGCGATGGATGCGGGCAATCTGCTGAAGCCCATGCTGGCGCGCGGAGAGCTGCACTGCATCGGCGCGACGACGCTGAATGAATACCGGCAGTATATTGAGAAGGATGCCGCGCTGGAGCGGCGTTTTCAGCCGGTGACGATTCCGGAGCCGTCGGTGGAGGATACGATTTCGATTTTGCGAGGCCTGAAGGAGCGCTACGAAGTGTATCATGGCGTGAAGATTCAGGATCAGGCGCTGATTGCGGCGGCTGTGCTTTCCAATCGGTATATTTCGGATCGGTTTTTGCCGGATAAGGCGATCGATCTGGTGGATGAGGCCTGCGCGATGATCCGCACGGAGATCGATTCCATGCCGACGGAGCTGGATGAAATTGCGCGCAAGATCATGCAGCATGAGATTGAGGAAGCGGCTTTGAAGAAGGAGACCGACAAGCTTTCACAGGAGCATCTTGCGGAGATCCAGAAGGAGCTGGCGGACATGCGCGAGCAGTTTGCGGGCATGAAGGCAAAATGGGAGAATGAAAAGGAGGCCATCGGCAAGGTGCAGAAGCTGCGCGAGGAGATCGAGCAGGTGAATGCACAGATCGAGAAGGCCGAGAATGAATATAATCTGGATAAGCTGGCGGAGCTGAAATATGGTCGACTGCCGGCGCTGCAGAAGGAGCTGGAGCAGGAAGAGGCGCTGGCGGACGAGGGTCGGCGCAGCACCTCGCTGCTGCGTGACAAGGTGACGGAGGAAGAGATCACGCGCATCATTTCCCGCTGGACGGGCATTCCGGTGTCTAAGCTCATGGAGGGCGAACGCGAGAAACTGCTGCATCTGGATGACACGCTGCATCAGCGCGTGATCGGACAGGACGAGGCCGTGCAGCGCGTCTGCGACGCGATCCTGCGTTCACGTGCCGGTATTCAGGATCCGGACCGGCCAATTGGGTCATTTCTGTTCATGGGGCCCACTGGCGTGGGCAAAACGGAGCTGGCTAAAGCCCTGGCCGAGGCGCTGTTTGATGATGAGCGCAGCATGGTACGGATTGATATGAGCGAGTATATGGAGAAATACTCTGTGTCACGCCTGATCGGAGCGCCTCCCGGATACGTGGGCTATGACGAGGGAGGCCAGTTGACGGAGGCAGTGCGCAGAAAGCCGTATGCGGTGGTGCTTTTTGATGAGGTGGAGAAGGCGCATCCGGATGTGTTTAATGTGCTGCTGCAGGTGCTGGATGACGGCCGCATTACGGACAGCCAGGGCCGTACAGTGGACTTTAAAAACACGATTATCATTATGACCTCCAATTTGGGCTCTTCGATCATTTTGGAGGGAATCGATGAGGCGAGCGGCGAGATCACGGAAGCGGCCAAAGAGAATGTGCAGGCACTTTTGAAGCAGTCCTTCAGGCCGGAGTTTTTGAACCGTCTGGATGAGATTGTGTTCTATAAGCCGCTTACCAAGGAGAATATCAGCTGCATTGTGGATCTGCTGCTGGAGGATCTGCGCCGGCGTCTGATGGATCGGCAGCTGTCGCTTAGGCTGACGGAGCGCGCCAAGCAGTATCTGATTGAGGGCGGATATGATCCGATCTATGGCGCGCGGCCGCTGAAGCGTTTTGTGCAGCAGAGGCTGGAGACCTTTTTAGCGCGCAAGATGATTGCCGAGGATCTGGAGCCGGGCACGGAGCTCGTGGTGGATTATGACGGCAGGGGATTGACAGCCTGAGGATGGTTTGAAAATGCATGTCGGTACAGGGCCTTTGGTGAAGAAGTGACCTATGCAATTAAAAACGATACGAAAACCGCTTACGAGTATTATAATGCTCTAAAGCTTATACAAGTGGGTTGAATTTTCATCCAAAAAAAGAACCGATGCTTTGTGAGTTTAACTCTCACAAGGCATCGGCTTTTTATATTTTATGGGGCATTTGCCTCACGTCTCAGAACACTGATATCCCCGATACATATCCAGAACCATCCTTCCAAAGTCTGCGCCAAATTCCTCATCATCTTCCTCATCCAGTAAATAAGCAAAATCACTTTGAGGCTTTCCCACGCGGCTATCGGCAAAATCAAGAACCCCACACACCACATTTTTATCATTGAACACTATATGATTAAGGCTAAAGTCACCATGCAGCAGGACCAGATCTTTTCTTTTGATTGGAAGAATCTCTTTTTCACTATGCAGGCGATATAGGAACTTTGCGATACGCTCTGCATTTTGAAAAAGAGTTTTTTCATCCAGCAGCAGGAACTCTTTTTTAGATAAATTTTTGCCCTTCAATCGTTTGGAGACAAAATACACAAACTCCTCCTGACCGGAAGGAAACGTGCCGTTAAAAAGAACATTCGGGATATCTAACGGTACCTTTTCTTTCAATCCCCGCAGTATCTGCATTTCGACCTTTAGGCAGTCACTTGCTTTTTGGTGTTTGGGGAGCTTCATAACCATCTCATCATTGATGCAAAAAGCCTCCGAGTGATTTCCACATCCGATAAGCTCTACGGACCTCACCTGAATTGACTTGGAGATGATCTCTTTTGCCTGTTCTACAGAATAATTCATTTATAAGCTCTTTTCTATCAAGATAAACAGATAAACGGTGAAAAGCAGCCTTTTCACCGTTTATAAAGATCACATTTTATGCCTCTTCCTTCTGTTCGAGATACTCATGAATCGATCTCAGAACCTCATCTGCATCAATGCCATGCACCATGCAGGCCATTTCCAGCGATTCCCCTACCGAAGAGGGACAGCCAATGCAGTGCATTCCGGACTCCATCAAAACCTGCGCAATTCCGATATCATATTGAAGCATCTCGCCCATAGTGGTCTGTTTTGTAATTCTCATTTGTATCAATCTCCTTATGTAGCTATCAAGTAGCATTTATATGTACAGTATAGCAGAGTTGGTAAAAAAATCAAGCTTTACGTTTGAGAGACAATCCGATATAATAAAAATAGTGCCTATCTATTCAGTATCCAAAAATAACATATAAAAAGGAGTTTAAAATGAGTACAAGAGAAGGATTTCATCATGTAGCGCTGAGAGCGCAAAATCTGCAGCAAACGATTGACTTTTATGTAAAGTTAGGCTGCAGCGTTATTCGCAGCTGGGGTGAAGGCAAGAATCAAGGCGCCATGCTGGATGTAGGCGGCGGCAATATTTTGGAGATATTCTCCGGCGGGATAGAGGCAGCCGAGGAGAGGCCGCGCTTTGAGCATATTGCGTTAAAAAGCAGCAATGTCCGGCAGGATTTTGAGAATGCCATTGCGGCGGGTGCGGTAGAAAAGACCAGACCAACCGAAGGAAATTTGGGCGGCGCGCTGCCGATTGAGATTGCGTTTGTGATCGGTCCCAATCAGGAAGTCATTGAGTTTTTCTGCGAAAAGTAATAAGTAGAGATACATCAGTACTGGTTTGTCAGGAGGATCAATATGAGGCTGTTTCATGTAAGTGAGGAAAGTGATATTTTAGAGTTTTTTCCGTGGATCCCGGATAGAAAGGATTTGGATAAAAGTACCGGCCTAGTCTGGGCGGTTAGCGAAAAATGTCTACCAAACTTTTTAACGCCGCGTAACTGTCCTCGGGTAACGTATCATGTAGGAGAAAATACGACCCAACAAGATAGGATCAGGTTTTTTTCCTCTCCTACACAGGCACATGCCGTTGTCATAGAAGCAAAGTGGTTTGAAATTTTACGAAATACTACTTTATACATATATGAGTTTGCTCCGGCCAATTTTGCATTACAGGAAGCGGTTGCAGGATATTATGTTTCTAAAACGGCAGAGAAGCCAATTGACCGATTTGTTTTTGATGATTTGATGAAGGAACTGATAGAGCGCAATATTGAAATTAGAATGGTAGACAACCTATGGACGATTGCCGAGCAGGTTAAAGCTTCAACATTAAACTGGTCTTTATGTAGGATGGCATTTGCTCAGCCGAAGCAATAGGTAGGAGTCTGGCATTATATTTTTGATATAGCGAAAATGAAATGGAGGCAGAGCTGTTCATCGGCTTCGCCTTCATTTTTTTACTCTGGAAAGCGCATACAGCTCATAAAAGCATCAGTAAAAAAGGGATCGTCTGCCAGCTCACATAATCGGAATGACTTTTTAAGCGCCAGCACTTTTTCCAGCAGCGCAGGGTTTAAAAGCAGCATGGCGCTGCCGTGACCGGCCGCATTGCCTAAGGAAAGGGTATGGCGGGCCGGAGGCAGGAGTCCGATCTGGCGGGCACTTTCCGGCGAGAGCTGACTGCCAAAGCCGCCTGCCAGATAGAGAGTGTCCAGCGCATCGACATGGGCGGCATGCATCAGAGCCTGGCAGGCGGCAGCAATCGCCGCCTTGGCCAACTGAATCTCGCGGATATCCTGCTGAGTCAGCAGAGGCAGAGCAGGGGCCGGCCAGGCAGATAAAACGCCGGAAGCAGATAAAGCGCCATGATCCAATAAGGCTGCGGTTATATCTAAAATACCAGAGCCGCAATAGCCCTTGGCAGGGAGATTTTCGATGGTTTCATAAGAAAAATCAGGCTGTACATGACAGATGGCGCCAGGGACGGAGGGAAGACCGCAGGAAATATGATTGCCCTCAAAGGCAGGACCAGCCGCGGCAGAGCAGCCATACAGAAGGCCGTTTGCGGCCAGCAGCATTTCTCCATTGGTGCCGATATCCAGCAGTAAAGTCGGTTTCTCCGGAAGATGAGAGGCAAAGCCTGCCGCTAGGGCAGCGCAGGCAAGATCCGCACCGATATAAGCAGAAAAGCAAGGCGGCAGCATGACTGTGCCCCGCTGAAAGCCAAATGTATGACGGGCGTGAAAGGGAGCAGAGGCAAGCTCAGCAGGATCGTAGCCGCAGAGCAAATAGAGCATAGTCGTATTGCCTGTCAGAACGAGATGCTCATAGACGGGAGGCAAAAGAGAGAGCACAGCCTGCCGTAGGCAGGCGCTTAGCTGGGGGAGCCGTCCCTTAGCGGCATGCTCGATGCGGCTAATGACATCTGCGCCAAAAATGCGCTGCGGATTGGCAGCCGACTTTGTGTTTATCCGCCTGCCGCTGGAAAGATCATACCAGTAAGCGGCCAGCGTAGTCGTGCCAATATCAATAGCGGCGCCGATTCCTTCCCTGCCGGAGGAGGGCGCGCCGGCCAATTCTGTAAAGTCCAGCTGAACGGCCAGTCTCTCCGATGGAAGACTATGGATAGTGTAATCACCCTCGATCTCTGTCATACAGGCGAGGCGGTAGCCAGCTTCAATTTCTTCCTGCGTAAGCAGGCCGCGCTCCTGAGGAGAGAGCGGGGACAGGGCGCCGCTGACGCGGAGCTTGCATTTGCCGCAGCGGCCGTTGCCGCCGCATTCGAGCGGCATGGAAATCATTTCAGATAGTTTCATGGTGGATTCCTTTCTGGGGGTATCATAGCATAGCATCTGAAAAGGAACAAGTAAAAAAACAGGTGACAAAGCAGCCGTTTTTGTGTTACAATAAACGATACTATGTGGAAAAGGAGTGTGAAAGGTATTTTATGACGCTGAAACAGTTATTTGCTCCCTCGGACATGACGAGCGGAAAGCCTTGGGAGAAAATTGTGATTTTTACGGTACCGATGCTGATCGGCAATATTGCGCAGCAGCTTTATAGCACGGTGGACAGCATTGTGGTGGGCCGTTATGTGGGCGATAATGCGCTGGCCGCAGTGGGCAGTGCGAGTCCGATCCTGAATTTGCTGCTGGTACTTTTTATGGGAATTTCTGTTGGCGCCAGTGTAATGGTAGCGCAGTATTTTGGCGGAAAAAAGCGGGAGGAGCTTTCCAAGACGATTGGCAACTGTCTGACGCTGAACGCGATTGCTTCGCTGATTATCATGATTGTAGGCTCGATTACGATCCGGCCGCTGCTGAGGCTTTTGTCAACGCCGGACAGCATCATTGATTGGTGCGCGTCCTATCTGATGATCCTCGTAGTGGGAATCGCGGGCTGTTCCTATTATAATATTTTGAGCGGTATTTTGCGCGGACTGGGCGATTCGATTTCGGCACTGGTGTATCTGCTGGTGGCTACCGTGCTGAATATCGTGCTGGACATCTGGTTTGTGGCCGGCCTTGATATGGGCGTGGCCGGTGTGGCGCTGGCCACCGTGATTGCGCAGGCGGTCTCCTCGGTTTTGAGTCTGATCAAGCTAAAGCGCATGAAGGACATTTTTGATCTTAAACTGAAATACTGCAAGGTAGATGCATTTCATACCAAGACGATTATCCGGCTGGGGCTTCCGTCCGGTATTACGCAGGCCATTTTTTCGATGGCCATGATCGTCGTGCAGTCGCTGACCAACAGCTTTGGCGAGATGGTGATTGCAGCTAACGTCATTATCATGCGTGTGGATGGCTTTGCCATGATGCCGAACTTTTCTTTTGGTACGGCGATGACGACCTATGCCGGGCAAAATGTGGGTGCAAGACGATTTGATCGGGTAAGTCAGGGCGCAAAGCAGGGTACGCTGATTGCGGTGCTCACGTCTACTGTGATCACAGGAGTGATTTTGCTCTTTGGTAAATATTTGATGGGGATTTTCACCAGCACAGCAGAGCTCGTGAGCCTGAGCAACAATATGATGCGGATTTTGGCGGTGGGCTATATTGCGATGGCCGTCACGCAGTGCCTGTCCGGCGTCATGCGCGGTGCAGGCGATACGATGACGCCCATGTGGATTTCCTTGATCACAACGGTTGCTATTCGTGTGCCGATAGCATATGGTTTAGCCTACATAACCAGAAGCCCGGAGTTGCCCAACGGAGCTTATCAAAGCCTGTGGATCTCCCTTTTGGTTTCGTGGCTTCTGGGCGCGCTGCTAACCTTTATCTTCTATAAGAGAGGAAAATGGAAAGAAAAGGCCCTGAGCACGGGAGAGCCAGAGCAAGCGGAATAAATCAAATCTATGAAGAGGATGCTGCCAACGATATAGAGTTTGCCGCATCCTTTTTTGTATGCTATTTTTGCTTCGCGGCGCTGCATGCTCCTTCTTTCGCCGCCATATGTTTCGTTGTCATATAGTCTTGGTGCTATATAGTCTTGTTTCCGCTGCTATACAGATTTGTCGCTGTATAGTCTTGCCGTCATATAGTTTTGTTTCCGCCGCCACTGGCGGAACTAGGCGATATAGCTGAACTTTTTCCGCCGTGTATGGCGGATCATTTATAAAGCAGCGGAAAAGTCCCCGTCAGCAAGTTTCTCGAAATAAGCAATGGCGGAAAAGGCTCAGCCATTTGGTTCTAAAACTCTGTGCGCAGAGGAATTTTTTCCGCTATTATCTAAATTTTTCCGATCTTGGAAGAATGGGTGATTTTTGCCTAAAAATTCCTTTTTTAGCTGTATAATTTGTGCGTCAGCCGGGCAAGATGAAGGTATGAGCGAAGGCTTTAATTCGCTACTAATAAGCTGTACAAAAGCAGCGGAAAAGAGGTAAAGGCATGACAACTAAAGAACTTTCTTATATTGAAGATGCACTGGGGCATGAGAAGCATTTTCAGACCAGATGTCAGGAAGCAATTTCGCAGCTTCAGGATCAGCAGCTGAAATCCTGTGTAGAAGAGCTGTTACAGAAGCATCAGCAGCTGTTCCAGAATTTCTATGGATTACTGTAAAGGAGAAAAAACATGGATGATAAAAATGTAATGGAAAATCTGCTCCTGATGGAGAAAGGCGTTTGTGATCTATATATGCACGGTACGATTGAATCCTCTACCAGCAATGTGCATCAGGCCTTTAACAGCGCCCTGAGCGAGTCGCTCTGCATTCAAGACAAAATTTATGATGAGATGGCAGAGAAGGGCTGGTATCCTACCGAGCAGGTAGAGCAGCAGAAAGTTGACAAGGTAAAGCAGAAATTTGACATGCAAGGCAAGATTGACCGGTTATTCTAAAAAACAAATCTGATCTTATGGTAGACTCCTAGGAGGGCTGCTACAGAGTATCTGTAGGCAGCCCTCCTATTGCGTATCCATATAAAAATCAGATATAATAAAGAGAGCACTATATAAGTCCGGCGAGTCATGAGCCTATCTTATATAGCGATGGAGGTATTATATGCAAAATTTGCGATTAGAACGGCCGGAGCTTATACATAAAGCACGGTATGAAGCTATGATGGACGAATGGGAGAGCTTTGGCGGAAGACTCAATCCCGGGGCGCTGAGGCGTTACAGCCATAAAGAGAAAAGAAAAGTGCCTTATGAGCGCTGGCTGCAGTGGGTGCAGGAAGACCGCGATACAAAACAGGATCTGTACTTTCTGATGAAAGAAGAAAGAATCTTGGGGGCGATCAGCATTCGCTATCAATGCGCTGCGGTGGATGGGCACTGTGGATATGGCATTCGCCCCTCTGAACGGAGAAAAGGCTACGCGACCGCCATGCTCGCGCTTGCACTGCCGATCATGAGAACCTATGGCATCCATCCTATATGGATTTCCTGCGCTAAAGAAAACATTGGATCGGCTAAAACGATTCTAAATAACGGAGGGAAATGGATAGAGGAGGTCGTGGATGAGGGAGAGCTGGTAAGCATCTATCAGATTGACGGGTGAAGCCGCAGGATCTCCCGGAGCAGATCCTGTGCAAAAGGAAGCATCTGATTAGGAGCAAAGCAGCCCTTAGCATCTTCCGTATAAACACGCAGCGCCTGCCGCACCAGCTCCGCATAGCCTGCCGGCAGATGAGTCAGTCCCCACTGCCCGCCCTGTTCCTTAGAGAGGATCCGTCCTTCTTTAACATACGCCAGCACGCGGCTCAGATTTAAAATCACATACACAGGATCCTGCATGATGGTTTCAGCAGCATCTTTCGTATCATACCATAGGCTGTCCCAATACGCATCGGCCGGAACCGGGCCGAAAACAGCCGCCACCTCAGGCCCGCAGGCAGGAAAACCGACCGCATGCATCACCGTAAAATGGGCCGCAAGATCAGGGTCCGTTCCGTGCATGCTCCGGCAGTAGGCCATCAGATCCTGCCGGCAGCGCGCAAGATGTGAATTAGAAAAATGCAGCACAAAGGGTGCAGGATGCCGAAATTGCCGGCAATCCTCGGCCAGCACGACGCTCATCTCAAAGCCCTTCGGCGGCGCCTGCGGAGTCAGATCCAGCAAAACCTGAACCAGCGCCATCTTTTCAGAAAGGGCCGGCTCGCTTTGGACAACAACAATCAGATCAATGTCGCTCCGTTCCCAGTGAAAGCAGCCAAAGGCAAGAGAGCCATGCACATATACGCCAACGAGCGTATCCTGCAAAATAGTCTTATAAGAAGAAGCAATCTGGTTAATAAGCTTCATTTCAGGAGAGGAATTCATCAATGCGCCGTCTCCTCTTCCGCCAGCAGATCCACAGCAAACAGCGCACCCGCACCGCCCGTATGCAGCAGCACAATATTCTCATCTTTTTCAAAATATCCCTGCGAAAGCAGCTCCAAAAAGCCGGCCAGCATCTTGCCGGTATAGACCGGATCCATCAAAATACCCTCCGCGCGCGCCAAGCGGCGAACCGCGGCGCTGCCTTCCTCAGAGGGGAGGGCGTAGCCCGGTCCAATATGAAAATGGATGTTCACATCGTCCGGCGTGAGGGCGATATCGCTCCCTAAGAGCTCGGCCGTTTCCTTCATAAGCGTATAGGTAATGGATTCAAACGGATCCTCGCATACACCGATGCCAACAGAGCGGGTATGCGGCAAAAAGAGTCTGGCGCCCAGCGTGATACCGGCATAGGTGCCGCCGGAGCCCACTGCACTCACGATGGCATCCGGCTGAAAATCAAGCGCGCTGCACTGCTGCTGAATTTCCTGCGTGCACTGCACATAGCCTAAGCATCCTAAGGCAACAGAGCCTCCGACCGGTATGAAATAGGGCGTATGCCCCTGCGCGCGCAGCGAGGCCATGAGGCGGTGCATTTCGGCATACACATCGTCGTAGGAATCGGTGTCAACCAATACAACCTTGGCGCCGAGAATCTGATCCAGCGTCAGGTTCCCGCCCTGCAGCACGCCGCGCTTTTTTAAAACAAGGATCGACTGCATCCCCAGATGGGAAGCGCAGGCCGCCGTCAGCATGGCATGGTTCGATTGCGGGCCGCCGGCGGTCAGAACAATATCCGCGCCTTTCTTTCTCGCGTCAGCGAGTAAAAATTCTAGCTTGCGCACCTTGTTGCCGCCGAGGGCGAGGCCGGTCATGTCATCGCGCTTGATGTAAAGATTTTTACCCAGCTCGCGGCTCAGCGTTTCCAGCTTGTAGAGCGGCGTGGGCAAAACGGCAAGAGGAATGCGGTCAAAATCGGTTAGCTGTTTCATCATCAGTACCTCGCAGTTAAGAATAAAAAAAGCCTCGAATTTGATTCGAGACTTTTGAGTGGAGATGAGGAGAATCGAACTCCTGTCCGAAAGCCCATCCGCCCTAGGCGCTACCATCATAGTCGGTATTTTGCATTTCCCTTGGCTCTGCTCCTGCCGACAGGATCAAAGCCTTGGTAGCTTCATGAGTTCTTTATCATCCGCAAAGCTTAGGATGAAAAGTTCCCTACGTTATGATTACACCCCGGATCCAAAGAGTAGGCGCTCTGGGCGGGACGGCAGCTTTTAATTAAGCTGCAAACGCGTAAGCGTTTTCGTTATTGTTTGCGTTTAATTTTAAGGTTTGGTTGTTACGCAGACCAACCTGCGGATGGCTCCCAAAGCCTCAACGACCCCCGTCGAAACCTTGACATCCCCGTTAAAGGGCTGCAAACAATTTTGAGTGCATTTAGTATAGCGTATGGAAGAGGAATTGTCAAGGGCAGCGAGCGG
Source organism: Lachnospiraceae bacterium (assembly GCA_022794035.1). Taxonomy (NCBI): domain Bacteria; kingdom Bacillati; phylum Bacillota; class Clostridia; order Lachnospirales; family Lachnospiraceae; species Lachnospiraceae bacterium. The sequence continues at coordinate 140,089 of JAAWDX010000010.1, forward strand.
CGCGGAGTGAAATAAAATAAAGCTTTAAAGCGTGAAATAGATTGACAAGCACTTCTTTTCAGGATATAGTACCGGCACAGAGCAATTTATTGATAAAGAGAGGTAGAAAATGAGAAAAATCAAATTAAAAACCATACTGGTGTACCTGAGCGTGGCAAGTCTTTTATTTGCTATGATTGGCTGTACAGAAGCGGAAAATGAGACCTGGGAATTTAGTGAAAGTAGTATGACATCAGACGAAAAGCAAAGCAGCGGGCAGGCAGCAGAATCCAGTATGCCTGAAGCAGCAGAACCGGTATATTACACGACCGATCTGCAGGCGCTTAACGCGCAGAGCGCGGATCAGTCGGCGAGCAGCTATGCCCTTATTCATATACAACCTTTATCCGCACTGAGAACGGCGATATGATGGCCTGCGGAATTGACCTGCCCAATGAAGAGAAGGAAGTAGCAATCTATGGAAATCTGGATCAAAAGGATGAAAGCGCGCAGGGCGTCGTACAGCCCTCGGATTATCAGCGCTCCTATTCTCCGGAATTTGTGAAGGTTCAGATTAAGGAAAAATGAGATCATGGAAGGAGCAGTGGTGTTATGGACATGGAAGATTATGAGCGTGATGGCATAGAAAAAAAGCTTCTGATGAACCTGCAGGAAGCAGAAGCAGCAGTCAAGGATGGCGAAGGCTGGCTTAATTTGGATGAGCTGAAAGCGCTTATGGAGGAATAAAATGCTGAAGGCTATTCTTTTTGACTTTGATGGTGTGCTTACAATTGACAAAACCGGATCGGAATCTATTACTAAGTATTTAGCAAAGGAAAGTAAAATACCACTAGATAGAATTCAAAAAAGCTATTATCGGTATAATCGAGCGCTTTTATATGGGGAAACGACCCATGAGGAAATATGGCCAAGCTTTTGTAAAGATTTAGGAAAAGAGCTAGATATTAAGATATTAAATGCTGCTTATGAAGCTACGAAGCTAGATAGTGAAATGATTAAGTATGTAAAGCAGTTAAAAGAAATTTATAAAATTGGGATGATTACAGATAATAAATGTGACCGGATTAATGCAATACTATCCTATCATCAGCTGCAGAGTTATTTTGATGTGGTTTCAATTTCAGCGCAGTATCATTCCGATAAAAAAGAGAAAGAGATTTTTGTAGGTACGATGCAAAGCCTACAGGTGGCTGCAAAGGAGTGCGTATTTATTGATAATAGTGAGCAGAATTTAATTGTGCCGCAAAGACTGGGAATGCAGACCATTCTTTTTGATCCTGATCATCGAGATATTGCACAATTAAACAAGAGGATCGAGGCCATGCAATAAACAGGCAGGGTATTCCATCATGGAGTACCCTGCCTGTTTGTTATGTGCATTGTTTGATTGGAAAAAATAATACAGAATCAATGTCATGCTATCGAATGAAAAGCAAGTTTGCTATACTGAGGAGTAGAGTATAAATTAAAACGGAGAATGAGAAAATGAAAAAACAAAGAAATCAGATACAGGATTTGTTTTGGCTTTACCGGCCTTATTGGCAGTATGGAAAGTTTTTTGTATTGGTATCCTTATTTTTCTGGATGCTTATATTGCCGTTATGCAGAGTGCTGATGGTCATTTTTCCGGAACAGATGGTCAGGGCTCTTGAAAACGGATGGACTTTTAGCAAAATAGCGTTATTGGTGATCGCATTTCAGACTGCGCTGCTTGTAATTCCGGTTTTTGAGGATATATATAATATATGCTGCCGGGACAGGGCGCAGGCAAGGATCGAGATAAAAATCAAAAAGCAGGTATATGAGCAGTCGTTGCGGACAGATTATTGCTTTGTGGACCAACCAGAATATTATAATCGTTATATGTGGGCAGTTGAGCATCAGGCAGAGAAAGCAGAAGAAGCGTTCTCATTAGTTAATCGGGCACTGTCTGCACTTACGATTATGGTTACGCTTATCAGTATGATCGCTGCATTTAATCCGGTCATTGTCATTTTTACTTTGGTCAGTATGGCACTTCGGACCTATGGGTATATAAAATATAATCAATATGAAGTAAGACGAGAAGAAAGCCTGATGGCGAGTCATCGCCGGCTTGGATATTTTCATCGGATTTTTTATTTGCGTGAATATAAGGCAGATCTGAAAAGCACACGCCTGAAAGAATATATTTTTAAACATTACGATACAGAGGCGGATCATAAGCTGGGGATCATCAAAAGCTATGCCAAAAGACTTTTATTTTGGGCTGTTTTTAGTGATATGATCTATCGCATTATGATGACGCTGATTATTTTATTGGTCTCCTATAGCATTTTTAAAGCACAGTATGTGGAAGCGGCTTCGTATATTACGGTTATGCTTTCTGTGGAAAAGCTGGAGGATTCCATGTATGAGTTTTTTGAGCTGTTTCAGCAGGGAGGAAAGCTCAGCTTATATGCGGGTGATATCCGCAGATTTTATGAAATGGAATCGACGATTGAGAGTGGAAAAGAAGCAGGGGGTAAGCGAAAGCCAGCAGACGGCCCTTTTTTATTGGATATGGAGCAGGTAGGGTTTCGCTATCCTCATTCTGAGTTTGCGATTGAAAACTTTACGCTTCATATTAAGCCGGGTGAGAAAATTGCGATTGTAGGGGAAAATGGCGTTGGTAAATCTACGCTTTTAAAGCTGCTGCTTCGCTTGTATGATCCCTTGCATGGTGAAATTAAAATCAATCAGATTCCGCTGCCGGAATATGAACTGGAAAGCTTGCGGCGCAGGATTGGCGTAGTGTTTCAGGATACTCATATGTACGCGTTATCGCTTCGAGAGAATATGGAGCTGTATCAGCGGATTGAAGACAAAAAAGCAGAAGCGATGCTCTCTGAGCTGCATTTAGAGAAGCTGATGAGTAAAAATGCGGCAACAATGGATACAATTTTAACAAAGGAATTTGATGAAAAGGGGATTGTGGTTTCTGTTGGTGAAGCGCAGAAAATAGGCTTGGCACGTGTTATGCAGGGCGATTTTGGACTGCTTCTTCTAGATGAGCCTTCTTCTGCTTTAGATCCGATTGCAGAGTATGAGATGAATCAGCTGATTCTAAATCGAAGTCAGAAGGCAACGACTATTGTTGTAGCTCACCGACTTTCTACGGTAAGGGATATGGATCGAATTATTGTAATGGCCAATGGGTGTATTGCAGAAAGCGGGACACATGAGGAGTTGATGCAGCAAAAGGGCTGTTATTATCAGATGTTTACCAAACAGGCAGAAAATTATTTGAAATAAAACAGCCCATCTGCATGCCGGTGGGCACCGAATGCAAGCCTGATACCGACATGCAAACAGCCCGTCTGCATGTCGGTGAGTACCAACTGCAAGCCCGATACCAACATGCAAACAGCTCGTCTGCATGCTGGTGAGCACCGAATGCAAGCCGATATCGACATGCAAACAGCCCGTCTGCATGTCGGTGGACACCAAATACAAGCCGATATCGACATGCAAAGGGCCCATCTGCATGTCGGTGAGTACCGAATGCAAGCCCGATACCGACATGCAAACAGCTCGTCTGCATGCTGGTGAGCACCGAATACAAGCCGATACCGACATGTAAACAGCCCATCTGCATGCCGGTGAGTACCAACTGCAAGCCCGATACCAACATGCAAAAAAGAGCGTCTTCTAAATGATATTAGAAAACGCTCTTTTTTAATTGATTTTCTGTTTAAAATAGGCTTCCAAATAAGGAATCAGGCGGTGAAATTCTTCCGGCAGCAGGCAAAACTTTGGGTCGCCGGCGTCAACAGCACGCAGAATTTCGGCGGCGGGCATCCATTGAACCGATTCCAATTCGGCCGCTTCAATTTTAAAAGCCTCGGCAGGCTGATCCAAAGCGAGCATGTATACATGATCAATTTCCCGATCATGAAAATAAGCACCGTGGAAGGATGCCTCGTAGTCCTGACGCTGAATAAATAAAAACTGAGGAATATGGTCTGTCAGGCCAAGCTCTTCGCCCAGTTCCCGCCGCGCGGCGGTGTCGTAATCCTCGCCGCAGTCGAGATGACCGGCGGAGGAAATATCGAGGCAGCCGGGAAAGGAATCCTTGGTCATACTGCGTTTTTGCAGCAGCACCTCGATGCGGCCCTGATGCAGGCGCGTAAGGAAGATATGGCTGGCGCCGTGTAGGTCGCCGTCGCGGTGCACGAGGGCGCGCGGCTTGGTGCGGCCGCTGCGGGTGCCGTCTTCGTTTAAAATGTCAAATAAATCATTAGCCGTAAAAGCCATGAGGCGCCTCCTGTTATGTAAGTAAAAGTTCAGCTCATTCTTCGCTGAACACTCGTTTGACCTATGTCAAACGAAACAAGAAATCCCTGCGGGATTCTTGCGGTCGTCCTATATCTGTATTATACCATGACGACACCGGAGTTTGACGCAAAGCGTCAAACTCATAAGGCGGCTCAGGGACTTAAATCCTCAAAACTGCCTTGCCGCCTTTATTATACCATGACGACATCGCAAGTTTGCCTCTGGCAAACTTGGAGCGCAGCGCAATTGCTTGAGTAGCTGAAATATATCTAGCTGCGCTTATTATACCACAAGTTCGGCTCATTTTTTACTGAATAGATCAAAAAATTCTTGACAAATAGTACGGAAATGGACTATACTATCAATAGTACAAAACCGGACTAATTGCAACGGAAGGAGATTAAGAGATGGAATATAGTCTTTTTATGGAGCAGCTAAATCGATATTATGATGTGTGGCAAAAATGTAATTCGGTGTACGAGGACTGGGCGAAGGAGCATGGCTTGTCGATGAACGGTCTATTGGTGCTGATTGCTTTGCAGGAGGGAGGAGAGGCATGTACGCAGGGGAGAATCAGCCAGCGGTGGGGCATTCCTAAGCAGACAACCAATATGATTTTAAAGGATTTGGAGCACAGAGGACTGGCCAAGCTGCTGCCCATGAAGGAGGATAAAAGAAATAAGCAAATTTGTTTTACGGCAGAAGGAAGGGACTATGCCGATGGGATTATTTCTAAACTGCGGAGGGTGGAATTGTCTGTGTTGGAGAAGATGGGCATAGAGCGGATTAAGCAGCTCAATGACGGCATGGCCATATTTGCTGAGCTTTTTGATAAGGAGAAAAAGGAGGAAGATCATGAAGCTAATGTGTAACTTGAGGCTCTTTTTTCGCTATGTGATTCCCTCGGTGCTATCCTTTGCACTTTCAGGAGTCTATGCGATTGTGGATGGATTTTTTGTCGGGAACAGCGCGGGAGATTTGGGACTTTCGGCAATTAATATGGCATATCCGCTAGTCGCGGTGCTGCAGGCACTGGGAACCGGCATTGGAATGGGCGGCGCAATATATTATTCTATTTATAAAGCGGAGAAAAAAGAAGAACTGGCAAAAAGGTTTGCAGCAGGGGCATTGTGGGGGCTTGTGATAGCAAGCGGCCTGTCGACATGTATGCTCTTTTTTTTAAACGACTCACTTTTAAAGCTGCTGGGGGCAAGGGATTCACTACTTGCGTTGGGCAGGAGCTATATTGCCGTCATTGCGTTAGGAGCAGGCCTGCAGATTATGAGCACGGGCTTAATTCCGTTTATCCGTAATCATGGAGGCTCCTTTTATGCGATGCTGAGCATGATTGCAGGCTTTATCACCAATATAGCGCTGGACTATCTTTTTGTATGGATATGGGAGCAGGGAATGGCAGGAGCAGCTTGGGCGACCATCATCGGTCAGGGTGTGACGATGCTGATGGCGATCGTGTATTTGCTTTATAAAAAACAGCTGACTCTGCGTATTTCTCCTGTTAATATGGGCAGCACACTGCTTTCGGTGTTAAAGATAGGGATCGCACCGTTTGGTCTTACGATGATTCCAAATATCTCTTTAATCATCATCAACCGATTCTCCGTAGCCTATGGAGGCGAAAAAGCCATTGCTGTATATGCCTGTATTTCCTATATCATTTGCGTGGTCTATCTGATTCTGCAGGGGGTGGGCGATGGCAGTCAGCCCCTGCTCAGCCAATATTACGGGGAAAGAGAGCTGAATCAGCTAAAAGGGGTTCGCAGGACGGCATATGGGTTTGCGATGATGCTTTCGGTCGCAGCTTGCCTGCTCATGTATCTCACAAGGCAGCGGCTGGGGCTTTTGTTTGGAGCGTCTCAGGAGGTGAATGAAGAGATTATCCATATTCTTCCTATTTTCTTGATCTCTATCCCCTTTGATGCCGTGAGCCGTATTACGACAGCGAGCTTTTATGCAACAGAAAAAAGCCTGTTTTCTTATATTCTGATATTGCTGGAGCCCTTGCTGATGGTACTGCTAATGCTGATTCTTCCAAGATTAGGAGGCGGACAGATGATGATCTGGCAAAGTGCAGTACTGGCAAAGGTTTTGGCGGCTCTTTTGGCGCTGATTTTAAAGCGGCATACTGATAGGCAGATCATGCCGGCATGAAAAGTGTTCATAGACAAGAGAACGAGGAGGCGGCCTTCGGGGAGGGCAGGCCCCCTCGTTTCATTTAATTTTGTATTTGCTGTATAGGGCTGAAAAAAGTGGCCAAAATAGAAATGATTACCAAATATAAAAAAAGCAGAACGCTTTGGAATGGAGGCTGCAATGAAGGTTGGACTGCCAAGAGCGATGCATTTTTATTCGTATGGCATTTTATGGTACACATTTTTAGAGAAGCTGGGCGTACAGGTCCTGCTGTCCGATCTGAGCAATCGGCAGATTCTGGACTGCGGAGCCAAGAAAATGGTGGACGGCGCCTGTCTGCCGCTTAAAATCCTGCGTGGGCATGTAGAGGACTTAAAAGATAAGGGAGCGGACTACATTTTTTTGCCCAGAGTCGTGAAGCTCACGGACGCGACCTTTGCCTGCCCCAAATCGGCAGGACTGCCAGAGCTGATCTTTCAGACAGGGAGAGATCTGCCGCCGCTGCTCAGCCCGGTGATTGAAGGGACGATCACAGACCCGGCGCCGTACTATGAAACAGCGCACAAGCTGGGAGCCAGCAAAAAACAGGCACAAAAGGCGTTTGCACTGGCGCTGCGCAAATGGTCGCTGCAGCAAAAGGAAAGGGCGCTGCCAAAGAAAGAGCAGAAAACGATCGGCATTCTTGGTCATCCCTATCTGACAGAGGATGCATTTGTCAATTTTCATTTGGCACAGAAGCTGCAGGCGCGCGGCTATCAGACCTTCACCTCGCATCAGCAGCATCAGCTGCCCGCATCCGACGGCATCTATCCTAAATTTATGTTTTGGCAAAGCGGGCACGACATGGCGCATGCCATGCGGCAGCCGCTGGACGACGGCGAAAAAGCCGCAGGCTATATCCTGCTTTCAGCCTTTGGCTGCGGGCCGGATTCGTATATCGAAACCTACTGCCGGGAGTTTTTGCAGAAGCAGGGCATCCCTTATCTGGCGCTGACGCTGGATGAGCAGACGGGCGAGGCCGGCTTCGAGACGCGGGTAGAGGCTTTTTTGGATATGATTGAGCGCAGAGAGAGGAGGGCCGGAGCATGAAGGTTTGTTTTCCAAATTTCGGCAGCGTAGGCATTGTGCTGGAGACGCTTTGCCGCCAAGAAAATATTCAGTATACGCCGCCGCAGGCAGAGCTGGAGGAGGCGCTGGCCATCGGCGCGCGCCTCTCGCCGGAGGGCGTATGCCTGCCGATGAAGCGCATGCTGGGAGAATTTGTGCTGGCGGCCCGCGAAGGCGCCGACACCGCGCTCTTTCTGGGAGGCAGCGGCCCGTGCCGCTTCGGCTATTTTGCGCCCATGATGCAGACCATCCTGGAGCAGCAGGGGATCGACATGCGCGTGCTCAGCATGGAAGCGCCGGAAGGCAGTCGCCTGCAGTTCATCAAGGATCTAAGCCGGCTGCTGCACTGTTCCGAGGCCCGAACGGCGCGCCTCCTGCTCAAGGGCTGGCGGGCCATGCAGTGGCTCGACCGGTGGGAAGCGCAGCGACTTCGCGTGATTGCCCAGACCGGGCAGCGGCCGCCAAAGGCGGAAGCCGAGGGGAGCTTTAGCCTTCTCACAGCCAAATTGCAGGAGCGGTGCAGGGCCTGGCAGCTCAAAACGCCGCCGCAGGACCTGCTGCGGGTCGGCATCGTGGGGGATATTTATTCCACCGTGGATCCGCTGATCAACCACGGGCTGCAGGAGCGGCTGGCTGAGATGGGCGTGCTCACACGACGCTCGATTGAGCTGAGCAGCTATCTGCTGCATCTGCTCACCGGCAACCGGGCGCAGAACAAGGCAGCAAAGCCCTATCTGGCCAGAGGAATCGGCGGCTTTGCGCAGGAGACCATCGGCGCCAGCCAGCAAATGCTGGCCGAGGGCTTTGACGGCTTGATTCAGGTATATCCGCTGAGCTGTATGCCGGAGATCGTAGCGGACGGGATTCTGACAGGGATGCAGCAGGATACGCCCATTCCTGTTTTGCGGCTGGTGCTGGATGAGCACAGCGGACAGGCCGGCAACCAGACAAGGCTGGAGGCCTTTGCCGATATGCTGAAAAGAAGGAGAAAAGCAGGATGAATGCATACTATATGGGGATCGACATGGGCTCAGTGAGTACCAATCTGGTACTGATGCGCGAAGATAAGAGCATTGCGCACAAGCTCTATATCCGCTCGCATGGAAGACCGGTAGACAGCCTGCGCAGCGGCATGGAGCAGCTTATGCAGCAGGCCGGCGACTTTATGGTGCAGGGCGCCGGCGTCACCGGAAGCGGGCGCAAGCTCATCGGCGCGCTGGTGGGCGCTGATGTTGTCAAAAACGAAATTACCGCACATGCCATTGCCGCCATCACACAGGTGCCCGATGCGCGCACAGTGCTGGAGATCGGAGGGCAGGACAGCAAGCTGATCTGGCTGCAAAACGGCATCGTGCAGGACTTTGCCATGAATACGGTCTGCGCCGCCGGCACCGGCTCCTTTTTGGACCGGCAGGCAAGCCGTCTTGGCATCGATATCGCCGAGCTGGGGCCGCTGGCCCTGCAGTCTAAGAGCCCCGTGCGTATTGCCGGGCGCTGCGCCGTATTTGCCGAATCCGACATGATTCACAAGCAGCAGGAGGGCGAGCGCACAGAGGATATCCTGCGGGGGCTGTGCCAGGCGCTTGTGCGTAACTTTCTTTCCAATCTGGCCAAAGGAAAGCAGATCGAGGCGCCCGTGCTGTTTCAGGGCGGCGTGGCCGCCAACCCAGGCATTGTGCAGGCCTTTGAGAAGGAGCTGCAGACGCGGATTATCGTGCCCCAGTATTTTGACGTCATGGGAGCATGGGGCGCTGCCATTTTGGCGCAGGAGGAGCTTGCGCAGAGCGGGAAGCCCAGCCGGTATCACCCGCTGGCACAGGAAATAGAGGGCGCAGTAGAGGCCTTTGAGTGTACGGACTGCAGCAACCGGTGCCAGATTGTGCGCGTAGGAGAAGCGGTATGGGGCAGCCGCTGCGGAAAGTATTGACCCATATCCCAAAGCGCGGTATAATAGGCAGAAAGCATAAAATCAGGAGAGGTACAGTGTGAATCCCAAAGACAGAAGAAACCCCGCCCGAAAGGTGCTGAGCCGTATTGTAGAATTGTTGAACTATTTGCCGGGAGTGGACCGGCTCGCCGTCCGGCGCTACCGGATTGCCAGCCGCAGGATCCCGCCTGCCTTTAATGGCTACTGCATCGTGCAGATTTCCGACCTGCACGGACGCTGGTTTGGCCGCAGACAGGAAAGGCTCATCGAAGCCGTGTGCAGCCTGCAGCCGGATCTGATTTTGATTACCGGAGACTGGATCGATATGGATTATCAAAAGCAGGATCAGCTCTGCGTGGATACGCTGGTGCAGGGCCTGCTGCCGCTGGCGCCGGTATATGGGATTATCGGCAATCATGAGGCCAGGGCCTGGCATAAAACGAAAATGCTGTGCTCGCTTAAGAAAATGGGCGTGCATATGCTGCTTGATCAAAGCACCGTGCTGGAGCGCAGCGGCGAGTGTATTGCGCTGACCGGGTTTGTGACCTCCTATCATACTCCGCTCAAGGAGGAGCCGGCGCAGTATGATAGGATAAAAGAAGAATATAAAAGAGCACTGAAGCCTTTGACGGGCAATATGTACCGGATTGCGATGGGGCACAGGCCGGAGCTTTTGGCGCTGTATGAAGAGCTGGGGCTTGATCTGGTGCTGGCCGGGCATGCCCACGGAGGTCTGATGAAGCTGCCGGGAGGCCGCCGCCTTCTGGCGCCGGGACAGGGATGGCTGCCCCGCTATACACACGGCGCTTATCAAAAGGGAAAAACACATATGCTGGTGAGCTGCGGCCTGGGAGGGCCTAGAATCGGCATTGCACCAGAGATTGCACAAATTGAGCTGAAAAGCAGGAATGGAGAAAGAGTATGAAGCTTTGGGGAGGACGGTTTCGTCAGCAGGAAAATCAAATGATGGAGGATTTTAATTCCTCCTTTCCATTTGACTATCGTTTATATGAGCAGGATCTAACGGGCAGCATTGCCCACGTGCTGATGCTGGGAAAACAGCAGATTTTAAGCAGGGAAGAGACAGAGGCCATCATGCAGGGCCTGACGGGCATTCTGGAAGATATCGGCGAGGGCAGGCTGGCGCTTTCCGGCAAAGCCGAGGATGCAGAGGACATCCATACCTTTGTGGAGGCTGAGCTCATCCGCCGGATCGGTGATGTAGGCAAAAAGCTGCATACTGGTCGCAGCCGCAACGATCAGGTGGCGCTGGATATGCGGATGTATGCACGTGATCAGGCAGAGCTTTTGGTCGATAAGGTGCAGATGCTCATTGATGCACTGCACAAAAAAGGAAGCGAGCACCCCTGCTTAATGCCCGGCTATACGCATCTGCAGCGTGCGCAGGTGGTCACTTTTGCCTATCATATGGGTGCCTATGAGAGCATGCTCAGCAGGGATAAAAAACGGCTCGAAAATGCGCTTGCGCTCTTAAATGAAAATCCGCTGGGCTGTGCGGCGCTGGCTGGCACCACGCATGCTATCGACCGCTGGCAGACGACGCAGGCACTGTCCTTTGAAAAGCCCGTTGACAATTTCCTCGACGGCGTCAGCGACCGTGACTATCTGTTAGAGCTGATGAGCGATATGTCCATCATCATGGTCCATCTGAGCCGCCTGTGTGAGGAGCTCATTTTGTGGAGCAGTCAGGAATTTCGCTTTATCGATATCGACGACGCCTATGCGACTGGTTCCAGCATCATGCCGCAGAAGAAGAACCCTGATGCCTGCGAGCTGGTGCGCGGCAAAAGCGGCCGCGTGTTTGGCGATCTCATGGGGCTTCTTACAGTGATGAAGGGGCTTCCGCTTGCATATAATAAGGATATGCAGGAGGATAAGCAGGCCTTCTTCGATGCGCTCGATACGGTAGCTGCCTGCCTCGACATCATGCATGGCGTTGTTTCCACCCTCCGGGTGAGAGAGGATGTGATGCAGGAAAGCGTGAAAAAAGGCTTTTTAAACGCCACGGAGGTAGCGGATTATCTAGTATCCAAGGGCGTGGCCTTCCGCGATGCGCACGGCATTGTCGGACAGATCGTCATCGCCTGTGAGGATAAGGGCTGCGCCATCGAGGAGCTTAGCCTTGAAGAGCTTCGCAGCTTCCATCCGGCCTTCGAGGACGGCATCTACGACTATCTGGATTATCATCACATCCTGCAAAAAGGCAACAAAAAGGAAATCATCCATGAATAAAAAACCCGTTATCGCTGTTACCGGCGACTATAATATGCAGACCAACCAGTATTATCTGAAGCAGGAGTATCTGCACGCCGTGTGGCTGGCCGGCGGCGTGCCCCTGACGGTTTATCCGAGGACTACAGTGCCGCAGGAATGGAGCGGCGCGGCCGCAAAATGGATCCGGCAATATGAGCTGGACGAAGAGCTTCTGGAACGGATAGACGGCATCCTGTTTACAGGAGGTGCTGATATAGACCCTGCTTTTTATGGAGAGGCCTTGCAGCAGGAAAACGGTGAAATCTGTCCGTTTCGCGATGTATTTGAAGTGAAGCTTTGCCGGGAGGCGATGCAAAGAAACATTCCGGTTTTTGGCATTTGCCGCGGAATACAGCTCATGGCAGTAGCTGCCGGTGCAAAGCTGTATCAGGAGATTCAAAACAAGGTCACTGGCTGTCAGCATCAGCAGAAGGCGGCAACCTGGTATCCGACGCATGAGGTGCGCACGAAGGAAGGCAGTAAGCTGCGTTCTATTTTAGGCGCTGGCGCCCGGGTCAATAGCTTTCATCATCAGGCAGTAGCCAGAAGCGAGAGCTATCCTTTTGAGATTACGGCGGAGTCGCCGGACGGGATCATCGAGGGGATTGAAAAGCCGGAGCTTACATATTTTGTAGGCGTGCAGTGGCATCCGGAGCGGATGATGCAGGATCCGCTGCAGAGGGCGCTGTTTGAGCGCTTTGTAAGATGCGCGGGAGGAGAGGGCTGATGGATATTCGGCTAAAGGATGTGCTGCTGCTTAAAAAAGAACATCCCTGCGGCAGCAAGCAGTGGCTGGTGCTGCGGACGGGGATTGATTTTCGGCTGCGCTGCATGGGCTGCGGCCATGAGGTGATGCTGCCGCGCGAGAAGCTGGAGAAGCGGGTGCGCCGCATTCTGCGCGAGGGCAGCGAGATCAATCCAAATGTAGGAAAGAATTAACAGCTTTGTAATGGTTTTGCAGTAATTATATGGTAAAATGAGTAAAAAGGAGGGTCGCGAGTGGATAAAAAGACAGATGTTGGATTTAAGATTTATACCGTATTGTTATATATTGTGATGGCCGTGCTGGCTGTCAATGTGGCGCTGAATTTTGTGTATAATACGCCGGGAAATACGATCTTTGCCGCCGTGGTCTTCTTGATGATCTCGGGCATAGCGCTTTATGTAAACCGGGTGCTGAAGCAAACCATTCGCGAGCGTGTGCTGAGTAACGCGGTCGATTTGGGCAATGAGTACCAGCAGTACATGAATCAGTGGGAATATCCGTATGCGCTTTTTAGCGCTACCCTGCGCCTTGTCTGGTACAATGAAGCGTTCCGTAAATTGGTAAAATATGAGGACTGTATCGGCAAGACGATCGAGGAGCTGCAGATCGACTGGGGCAGCGAGAAGCCGGATTGGGATCCTCTGAGCAAGATGATTGAGCTGGATGGGCATTTCTTTAAAGCGGTGATGAGTCAGATTCGCCTGCGGGATAAGGGATCGGAGCAGCTGGATCTGAAAAGCTATACAGAAGTGTACAGCCTGAGTCTGCAGGATGTGACCAGAGAGATGCAGTTGGAAAAGGAGAATTTGGATCAGCAGACGGTCATTGCGCTGATCTATGTGGATAATTACGATCAGATTTTTAACAGCATGGAAGAGAACAGGCGTCCGCTGCTAGAGGCAATGCTGTTTAGGCGGCTCAGCGATTTTTCTGCGGAAGTGAGCGGTATTTTGACAAAGCTGGAGCGGGACCGTTTTTATGTGGTTTTCCCGCATAAAAATCTGGAGAAGCTGTATCAAAATCAGTTTAAGGTATTGGAAGAGGTCAAGAAGCTGAGCATTGGCAACAAATTTCCGCCGACGCTGAGTATTGGCGTGGGTGAGGATAAGGAGCTGGCAACAGCCAGAAAATATGCACGTTCCTCCGTCGATCTGGCGATGGGGCGCGGCGGTGATCAGGCTGTGGTGAAAAACAAGGATACGCAGCACTTTTTTGGCGGCATGACGACCACAACGGAGAATAATACGAGAGTACGGGCCAGACTGATCGGATATGCGCTGAAGGAGCTGATCTCAGCGAGCGACCGGGTACTGATTATGGGGCATGCCAATCCGGATCTGGATAGCTTCGGCGCGGCGCTGGGGCTGTACCGGGCCTGCTTTGAGCTGAAAAAGCCTGTGAACATTGTGATGAGCCGCGAGAAGCATGCGGCGGTGGAGTATATCTATCGGCGCGTGGATGAAGACAGGGATTATATGAATGTTCTGATCGATAAGGAGCAGGCTGAAGAGTATCTGGGCGCTAATACGCTATTGATCCTGGTGGATGTAAACCGCAAGGTAATCGTGCAATTTCCGGAGCTGGTGGATCAGGCGAAGAACATTGCCGTCATCGATCATCACCGCACGAGCGCCGACAGTGTAGAGGGCGTGGGCGTTTCTTATGTAGAGCCTTTTGCTTCCTCAGCCAGTGAAATGGTGACGGAGCTACTGCAGTATATGGTCGAGAATCTTTCGCTGCGTTCGATAGAGGCGGATGGTCTGTTTGCAGGGATCGCCCTCGATACCAAGAATTTTACGGTCAAGACAGGGGTGCGAACCTTTGAGGCGGCAGCCTTTCTGAGAAGAAGAGGGGCGGACAGCGTACGCGTGCGGAAGATGTTTAAGAATGATATGGGAGATTATAAGGCGAAGGCGCAGGTGATCAGCAATGCGCAGATTCTGAGCAATCAGATGGCCATTGCGACATGGAGCAGCGAGCTGCCCAATGCGACGACGGTAGCGGCGCAGGCGGCGGATGAGCTTTTGGATATCCACGGGATCCATGCTTCGTTTGTGCTGACGGAGATGGATCATCAGCAGGTGAATATCAGCGCCAGATCGCTGGGAGAGATTAATGTGCAGCTCATCATGGAGGAGCTGGGCGGCGGCGGTCATCTGACGATGGCGGGTGCGCAGCTGAAGGATGTCAGTTTGGATGAGGCGCAGAAGAGACTGGAGGAAGCAATTGAGGCTGTGACAGCAAGAAAGCCTAAGTAAAATAGAGAAACGGAGGAGCATTATGAAAATACTTTTGACAGAGGATGTAAAGAAGCTGGGGAAAAAGGGCGAGATTGTCGATGTGAGCGACGGCTATGCCAAAAATTTTATTTTGCCGAAAAAGCTGGGGATCGAGGCCAATAAGGCCGTGCTGAATGAATGGCAGGTCAAGAAGGGCAGCGAGGAGAACCGTAAACGCAAGGAAGAGGAAGAGGCCAAGGCGCTGGCGAAGGAGCTGACAGGCAAGGAAGTGGTGATCCGCACGAAGGCTGGAGACGGAGGCCGTCTGTTTGGCTCGATCACCAGCAAGGATGTTGCGGAGGCGGCTGAAAAGCAGCTGGGCCTGAAGGTGGATAAGAAAAAAATTCAGATGCCGGACGCGATCAAGGGCGTGGGGGAATATACCGTGACGATCAAGCTGCATGCAAAGGCGGCGGCTGAAATTCGCTTAAAGGTGGAGAATGATGGCTGACGAAAAGCTGGTTCCCCGGATTCCGCCGCACAGTGAGGAGGCGGAGCAGTCGGTGTTGGGATCGGTCCTGATTGATCATGAAGCGGTGAATGTGGCTGCTGAGAATCTGAAAGCCGAGGATTTTTATAATCTGCGGCATAAGGAGATTTTTGAAGCGGTGCTGGATCTGTATCAGGAGGGGCGCGCGGTTGATCTTGTGACGCTTAAGAGTCAGTTGGAGCGCCGCGGTAAGCTGGAAGCGGCCGGCGATATGAAATATCTGAGTCAGATTGCGGCTGCGGTGCCTAATTCGGTACATATTCGGCAGTATGTGAAAATTGTAAAGGATAAGGCACTTTATCGCAGATTTATTCAGTTGGGCAATCAGGTACTGACAGAGAGCTTCAGTACGGAAACGCCGATTGAGCAGCTTTCTGAACAGGTGGAAAAGGAAGTCTTCGGTATTTTGCAAAACCGGGGCAGCGATGACTTTTCTCATATCAAGGACGTTCTGATGGAGTCGTTTGATGAGATCGAAAAGATTGCTCAAAACGGCGGCGAGGTCGCGGGGATTTCGACCGGATTTATTGATCTGGATCAAAAGACGGCGGGGCTGCATCCATCGGATCTGGTGCTCATAGGAGCAAGGCCGTCTATGGGTAAGTCGGCGCTGGGTGTGAATCTGATCCAAAATGCCGCGGTAAGGGGCGGCAAAACCTGTGCCATCTTTAGTTTGGAGATGTCCAAGCAGCAGGTTGTGAATCGAATGCTGGCCTGCGAGGCAGGCGTGGATATGGAGCATTTGCGCTCGGGTAATATGACAGATCAGGACTGGGAGAGATTAGTAGAAGCACTGGGGCCTCTTTCGGAGGCACAGGTATATTTGGATGATACGGGCGGCATCACATTGGCAGAGCTTCGCTCGAAATGCCGGAAGCTGAAAATTGAGCATGGGCTGGATCTGGTTATGATCGATTATTTGCAGCTAATGAGCGGCAGCGGCCGGAGCGGTGATAACCGGCAGCAGGAAATCTCAGAGATTTCGCGTGGCCTGAAGACGCTTGCGCGGGAGCTGCAAATTCCTGTTATCGCCTTGTCACAGCTTTCCCGTGCGCTGGAGGCGCGGGCTGATCACCGTCCTATGATGTCAGATCTTCGTGAATCTGGTGCGATCGAGCAGGATGCGGATGTGGTGATGTTTATTTACCGAGACGAATATTACCATCCGGATTCAGAGGATAAGAATATCGCGGAAATCATCATTGCTAAGCAGCGAAACGGCCCGGTGGGCACAGTGAAGCTGCGCTATGACGGGCAGTATACCCGTTTTTCTAACCTGATGCATACGCCAATATAAAAAAGCCGGATGACGAATATCCGGGCAAAAAAATAAAGCCGCTTGCATAAGCGGCTTTATTTTATATTACATCTTATTCCTGAGGCTGAGGAGCGCCTACAGGACAGGTTCCTGCACATGCGCCACACTCGATGCAAGTATCGGGATCGATAACATATTTGTCATCGCCCTCTTTGATAGCCTCTACAGGACATGCAGCAGCACAAGCGCCGCAGCTAATGCAGTCGTCGTTAATTACGTATGCCATTATAAACACCTCCATTAAATTATGTGATCATTATCATACGATACATTGGTATCATACAACAAAATACTCAAATGTGCAAGTGGCAATTTTAGGATAGGAGCGCAGTGCTTGTGACCGCTGGGAATTGCTGGAAATTGCTTGCGCCGATGATGGCTGAAATTGAAAATATGTGAGTGGCCGCGGCTGCGCCGAGTATAGCTGAAATTGAAAATATAGCTGAATTTTTTCAGCTATTCTGAACTCTTCCGCCACCCTTGGTGGAATTTCTTCCACCATATTGCTTTTCAGAAGCTGTTCATGACGGGTAATTTTCCACCATTGTTCTCCTGTTCCGCCATGACCAGCTGAAACTGTTCAGCTAATTTCAATTTTTTGTTATACACGGCTGAACGGGACAATCAATATGACCTAGCAACGCTGTGTACATGTAGTCGGCGTTGTTTAAACCTGGTTTTTTGATTTTTAACGTATCTTTCGGTGATTAGCTCCGTTATGCTGTGCTGTAACAGCGCAGCATAACGGGTCAAAACAGAAAATAGCCCCGTTAAATACGGACATAGACACGATATCTAACGGGCAAAATTTCCTAATTGCCCGTTAAATCATCCCAGATAAGGGATCACCAACGGAGATAAAATAGAAAAGATACGTTAAATAGCTTAAAAATAGCTTCTGACAACTTCCGGAAATCCATGTGGGGACGGACCTCAATCAAACCCATAAACCATCCACCCCCCAAAAAACAACCTAACAACCCAACAACCCCAATACCTACTCATTTGGCTGCAAACGCAGCATGAGCTCCTCCAAAGTCTCGCCCTGCACCCAAGCTGTATCGGGCTTAGTGTTGCACAGCGGCCACACGCGGCCGTCTATGATTTCGCAGATACCGTAATAACGGTCAGAAGGGGTGAGTGAAAGAGGCTCCGTATCATAAACACCGCCCCTTTTAGGCTGCATAAAAAACAGATATGTATTTTTTTCCCGTAATGCCCGCTCTGAATCATAATTGCGGATGGAGTAGCTCTGAGCATCAGGAAAATATCCCTTATGATCATAGAAAGAAACCTCATCGCCAGGTGCAAGCGCTCCTTTAAAGACAGCGTCAATCCGGATCTGGTAAATTTCATGAGGAGCATGGTTGATCCGGATGATTTCTCCGGAAAATACATCAGATGAGCCGGCGAATACATCCTGCAGCTGATGAGAGTCAGCATAGCCAGCCAAAGGACCGGCAGGCAGATCAAGCAGATACAGCAAAGGAGAAGAAAGAACCGGCAAATCAGCATAAGGATTTGATATGTTATAATTTTCGAGGACGGCATCATATACGGATTGATACCCGGCATAATGGAAGAGCCGCGTACCAAGTCCCCGGTCATAGGGAAAGGAATCACTTTCGGTTCTGCTTTTTGGTAGGTCCGTGATTTCATAAAGCTGCGCGCCGTCCGCCAGTACCCAAGAATCCACCAGCGCACCGCTGATGCCGCGTTCATACACATCCAGAACAGGCAGGGTATATTTCTGAGCTCCGGCACAGAAAACAGCCTGCATGCTGCCAATCTGAAAATGCTGCTTCATTTCATCCCATGAAGCAGTCGTTATTTTTTTCAGGTGACAGTCAAAGGCCGCGATCGTTTCTTCAAATTGCACGGCCGTCTCTGGATTTTCACGCGTGAGCGTGCGGACAAGCCTAGGCTCATAGGACTCAGGAAGACCCTGCGGCGCATAGTAAAATTCAATGACATCGATTTCTTCCGGAGCAGCGCCTAAAAGAGAAAAATAGGTCGTTTCCTCCGGATAGGACTTATCCGATGAAAGGAAAACCCAAATCATGGTTAAAATCAGGCAGGCCAAAGCCAAAAAGCCAAAAGAAAGCCATTTTGAAAAATTTTTCATAATATCCTCCACTATAAAATCGGGCTGACATCTGCAGAATGATTACCAATAGCATAGCACGATTTAAAAAAACAGACAACCCATACCTAAAGGGATAAGAAACTCTGATAAAAGTCAGCAGTAGCAGTTGTAAAATAAGAGCATTTGTATTATAATATGGACTGTAACAAAAGCAGGAGGTGTTAGTGTGAAAAATCAACTCAGTAGCTGGTTTTTTACACGGCTGTTTGTGCCGAAGCGCCACAAATAGCTTTTAGCACAGGCGCAATTTGATATTTGCGGCGCCTCCTCAGTGTTAAAGTGCTTCGGAATGGAGAGTAAAATGGCTAAAACTGTTACAAAAGACATGATTATTGCGGATCTGCTGCAGGTAGATGAGGCTGTAGTTCCGATTTTAATGGCAAGCGGCATGGGCTGCGTTGGCTGCCCCTCCGCACAGGGTGAGACATTGGAAGAAGCCTGCTTTGTTCACGGCATCGATTCAGAGCAGGTGATTAAGCAGATCAATGACTATCTGGCTCAGAAGGAAAACGAAGAAGCATAAGCATTGGTTTGCTAGATGAATTAAAAAAGAAAGGCGCTGCCTGTGAGTGATGCTTATGGGTAGCGCTTTTCAGTAAACATGGATAAAAGATATAAGAGAGGAGTGACGAACATGAAGGCAGAGCGGATCAATCAGGATCAGATTCGGTTTACGTTAAATGCGGTAGATCTGCAGGAGCGCAATCTCAGAGTTTCTGAGCTTGCCTATGGTTCAGAGAAAACAAAGGCCCTCTTTGATGATATGATGAAAACAGCGCTGGAACAATTCGGCGTAGATTTTTCAGAAAAGCCTCTGATGATTGAAGCCATTCCGGTTTCTGAGAGCACGCTTACAATCACGGTCACGCGCGTGTCGGGCGCCGCAGAGCTGGGAGCTCTGTTCGGCAGTAATCTGCCGGACGGACGCCGCGATCAGAAGGAGGCACCGCCGGAGCCTAAGGCCGCTACAAAGGAAACAAAGCGTCGCCAGAGCAGCATGGAGCTTCCGGAGAACGGGGAAGAAGTGATCTATGCGTTCCCTGATTTTGAGAGCCTGTGCAGGGCCGCGCGGCATATTCCGCAGCAGGTTGGCCTGAAGAATATGCTGTATCATGATGAACAAAAAGGAAAGTATTATTTGATTGTACATTATAAAAAAATGGATCAGCGCATCCGCTATGTGGTTTCATTGCTTTCACAATACTGTGAAACATGGACAATCAACAGACATACTGAAGTGATTATCAAAGAATACGGGCGCTTGGTGATCAAGACCAGAGCCATTCAAAAGCTAGCTGCCATTGAGCAGTGGCAAGAAGGAGAGCTGCATGCTGGAGTTTAAAGTAGGAGAGGCCTTTCCGCTTCCGCCGGTCAGTCAGGAGGGAGCCGTGTTTTCCGTGGAACCGTATTCGATGATGCTAATCTACCGGTACGACAGACCCAGCGAAGCAGAGATTCAGGAGTTTAAAACAGGCGAGTATCAGCTGGCCGTAACCGAGCTACGCAAGGTGATGTTTATTCTGTCTAAATTTGGGCGTCTGAACTGGTCAGACTGTGCCTACAGCAGCCAGCTTTCCGATTCACCCAAGGAGCTGCCCGAGTTAAAAGAGGGGCACAGAGGCTATGCGATCGACGCCTTTTTGGTCGATTGTCATGACAATACCCTAAAGGCGCACCGGCTGATTCGCATGAATCCAGAGTTTTCCAGAAAATTCAGACTGCTTTTGCTGGATGACGGGCAAAAGAGCTTTCAGCAGGAGGAATATGAGCAGGCCGTTTCCAATGTGTACCGCATGTATTCTACCAAGGATCTATTAAAAATAAGCTTAATGCAGATGAAAGGAAGAGCGCCGCAGCAAGGCGGGGCCAACGAATAAATCTGTAAAAGCAGGAGCAATCAAATGGGGCACCACTCAATCCACGGCAGGAGAGTGGTGCTTAATCAATGCATAGCAGAGCTGTTAAAAGAAAGGAGGAGCCCCTTGCATATCTTAGAATCACATGGAGAAGAAGAGACCTTCGCAATTGGGCAAAAGCTAGGTAAAGCAGCAGCCCCCGGTCAGATTTTTTGTCTGATCGGCGATCTGGGAACCGGCAAAACGGTACTTGCCAAAGGCCTGGCAGACGGGCTGGGGATTCAGGAAGACATTGTCAGCCCCACATTTACCATCATACAGGAGTATCAGGGCAGGCTTCCCTTTTATCATTTTGATATATATCGGATTATGGACGAGGACGAGCTCTTTGAAATCGGCTGGGAAGAATACATAAACGGCAGCGGCGTTTGTCTGGTAGAATGGGCCGATCAGGTGCCCGAGGCAATCCCGCCGGAGGCGAGCTGGATCCAGATCGAAAAGGAGCTTAGCAAAGGCATATCATACCGAAAAATTACGATAAAAGAAGGAACCAAGCCATGCTGATATTAGGAATCGAAGCAGCCGCCAAGGTGGCTGGTGCCGCGCTGTATGAGGATGGCCGTATTTTGGCCGAGCAGATGGCAAACGGCGCGCTCACTCACTCAGAAACGCTGATGCCCATGATAGATGCCGTCTTTAAGGCGGCCGGCCGTGAGCCGGAAGAGCTGGATTATATTGCCCTGACCAGCGGTCCGGGATCGTTTACCGGCCTCCGGATCGGAGCCGCCACAGCTAAGGGACTGGCGCTGGGACTCGGGATCCCCGTCATTCCGCTGTCTACGCTGGAGGTGCTCGCTTATGGCGCCAGCGGAGGGATGAGCTGCGTGCCGATGATGGATGCACGCAGAGGACAGGTATACAGCGCCCTTTACGCCGGGGAGCAGGTGCTGATGGAGCCGCAGGCGATCAGCATACAGGAATTGGCAGAGAAGCTGCGGGCATGGGGACAGCCCTGTATGTGCATGGGGGATGCCGCCGACCTGTACCGTGAGCAGCTTTCAGCTTTGCTGGGGGCGCAGTATCATATAGCGCCGCCGCACCTGAAGGACCTGCGGGCCGCGGCAGCAGCAGCTTTAGCGGCAGAGAAGCTGGCGAAGGGGCTGGTGAAAGGAATCTGCGGCAGCGAGCTGACGATTGAATATCTGCGTAAGCCTCAGGCAGAACGAGAAAGGGAGGCAAGGTTATCGGCTGAGGCTTTGTCTCAGGCAGAACGATGATCGTACGGAGCATGCGTGAGGCGGATCTTGACCGGGTGTGTCAATTGGAAGAGGCGGCGTTTTCGGTGCCGTGGTCAAGAGAGGCTATGAAAAAGGAAATTTGTGAAAACGAGCAGGCACACTATCTGGTCGCGGAGGAAAGCGGCGAGCTGGTTGGATATGGCGGCTTCTGGCAGGTGCTGGATGAGGGTCATATCATGAATATTGCGGTGGACGAGGAGCGGCGGCAGCGAGGCATTGGCGAAGCGCTGCTGCGCGAGATGATCACGCTGGGGACGCAGCTGGGGATTCTGTACTGGACGCTGGAGGTCAGAGTGAGCAATCGGGCGGCCATTTCACTTTATGAGAAGGTGGGCTTTAGCTCGGCGGGGATCCGGCCGGGATATTATGAAAAGCCGAAGGAAGACGCATATATTATGTGGTATCAGGCAGACTAAGGAAAGGGAGAAGAGGATGAAGATCGGATTTGACAATGAAAAATATGTGAGGATGCAGTCGGAGCATATCCGGGAGCGCATTGCCAGCTTTGGCGGCAAGCTATATCTGGAGTTTGGCGGCAAGCTGTTTGATGATTATCATGCATCGAGGGTACTGCCGGGGTTCGAGCCGGATAGCAAGATGAGAATGCTGCAGCAGCTGGCCGACCAGGCCGAGATTGTGATTGCGATCAATGCAGCAGACATTGAAAAGAAACGGATCCGCGGAGATCTGGGGATTACCTATGATTTAGAGGTGATGCGCCTGATCGATAATTTCAGAGAGCGCGGCCTCAAGGTAAGCGCAGTCGTGCTGACCTGCTTTGCCGGGCAGCCCATGGCGGAGAGCTTTCAGAAGCATTTGGAGAGCAAAGGCATTGCCGTGTACCGGCATTACCCGATTGAAGGATACCCTTCAGATGTAGCGAAAATTGTCAGCAGCGAAGGATATGGGCGCAATGAATACATAGAGACTACGCGTTCTCTGGTCGTGGTGACGGCGCCCGGACCGGGCAGCGGCAAGCTGGCGACCTGTCTTTCCCAGATTTATCAGGATCATGAGCGTGGTGTGCAGTCGGGATATGCTAAATTTGAGACCTTTCCCATCTGGAACCTGCCGCTCAGCCATCCGGTGAATGTGGCCTATGAGGCGGCGACGGCGGACCTGAATGATGTTAATATGATCGATCCTTTTCATTTAAAAGCCTACAATAAAATCTGCGTCAACTATAACCGAGATGTAGAAACCTTTCCAGTTCTGTCAGCCACGTTTAAAAAGATCTATGGAAGCTGTCCGTATCAGTCGCCGACGGATATGGGCGTTAATATGGCAGGAAACTGTATTTTTGATGATGAGGCCGTGTCAAAGGCTTCACGGCAGGAGATTCTTCGCCGGTATTTTCAGGCGCAGTGCAATTTGAAAAAGGAAGTGGGCACCGAAACAGAGGTGCGCAAGATTGAGCTTTTGATGAGCCAGCTGGGGCTTGAGGCGAGTGAGCGCCCGATTGTCGGAGCAGCGCATCAGATGGCAGAGGAGACGGGAGAGCCAGCCGTGGCGCTGGAGCTTGCCAGCGGCGACGTGGTCATGGGGCACACCTCAAAGCTGATGGGGGCCTCGGCAGCAGTGATCATGAACGCGCTGAAGCATCTGGCGGGGATTCCTAAAGAGGTCGATCTGATTTCGCCGACGGTCATTGAACCGATTCAGCGGCTCAAGACCAATCATTTTGGCAGCCAAAATCCGCGGCTCCATTCAGATGAAATTCTGATCGCACTTTCTATCTGCGCGGCCAGCGACGATACGGCCAAAAAGGCGCTGGACCAGCTGGACAGGCTGGCAGGGAGCGAGGTGCATTCCAGCGTGATTTTGAGCACAGTGGACGAGGGTGTTTTTAGAAAGCTTGGTACATATCTGACCTGCACGCCGTATTATCAGACGCAAAAGCTGTATCGTAAATAATCAATAAAAAGGAGAAGGACATGCGCGTTTTAATTTATAATGAATTTATGCATGAGCAAAAAGTGGGCTCGGCTGCACAGAGGATGTATCCAAAAGGAATTCATATGGCCATTGCAGAAGGGCTTCAAAAGCTGGATCCGGATCTGAGCTTTCAGTATGCCACGCTGGAAAATCATCGGGATACACTGACGGAAGAGGCTTTAGCAGAGACAGATGTGCTCATCTGGTGGGGGCATATGCATCATCAGGATGTGGAGGATGCCGTCGTCAGCAGAGTATGCGAGGCGGTGAACAAGGGCATGGGACTGATCGTGCTGCATTCCGGCCATGAATCGAAGGTATTCCAGCGCCTTATGGGGACGCGCTGCTCGGTGCACTGGAGAGAGTCCAATGAAAACGGACATATCTGGCTGCTGGATGAAACGCATCCCATCGTACAGGGCGTACAGAACCCGCTGGACCTTTCAGCAGAGGAAACCTATGCAGAGCCGTTTGACATCCCGCAGCCGGACGAGCTGCTGGGCGTTACCTGGTGGAAGGGCGGCGAAATTTTCCGCGGCATGAATCTGTACCGCAGGGGACGCGGCAAGATTTTTTATTTCCACCCGGGTCATGAGACGCTTCCCAGCTATTATAATGAGCAGGTGCTGCGGGTGATCGACAATGCGCTGCATTATCTGCAGCCGGTCTGCCGCGTGCAGGAGCTGACCTCGCGGTATAAGGTGCCGCAGGAAAAGGATATTTGCGAGGCTTTATTTGAGGAAAAAGAAGGCAAGCTGCGCTATAAGGGATATGAATCGGCACATGAGTGGAAGGCCGTCAGAACGAATACAGAGGAGGAAGCCAGATGAACCGCGAATTTTTAAAGGAGCTTTTGCTCACGCCCTCCGTGAGCGGTCATGAAGAAGAGGCGCAACGGAAGGCGCTCGCCTATGGGCAGTCCTTTGCGCAGGGGCAGCTCTGTGATCCGAGCGGTAATGCCATCTCGGTGGTCAATCCAGAGTCTGCCTGCAAAGTGCTTCTTTGCGGCCATATCGATGAGATCGGTTTTATTGTGACGCATATTCAGAGCGATGGCATGCTGCGGCTGGCAAAGGCCGGCGGCGTGCGCGCGGGGCTCTATGTAGGGACGCCGGTGCAGATCCTGCACGAAGGACAAAAGGTAGACGGCGTGGTCGCGGTAGCCAGCTCCCTGATCAAAAAAGGGGATGTAGCGGTAGAGGATCTGATGGTCGACATCGGAGCCGAAACCCGTGAGCAGGCCCTAGAGCATGTGGCCGTCGGTGATCCCGTATGTGCAGACACGCAGGTGCACGAGCTGCTGAATGATCGTTTCTCCTCAAGAGGGCTGGATGACCGGACAGGTGCCTTTGTGATTTTGGAAGCCGCAAAGCGCGCAGCGCAAAAAGGGGCGCAGGCAGGCATCTATGCGGCCACGACAGTGGGCGAGGAGACAACGATGCGCGGCGCCTATTATGCAGCAAGCAGGGTGAGGCCCAGCTGTGCGATTGTTGTGGATGTGACATGGGTGAGCGATGCACCGGAGACAAATCCGGCTCATACCGGCGAGGTAGGGCTTGGCAAGGGGCCGGTGCTCTGCATGAGCTCGGTTGTCAATAAAAAGATGAACAGGCTTTTCAAGCAGATCGCGCAGGAAAAAGAGATCCCTGTGCAGTGGGAGCTGGCGCCGGCCGGCACCAGTACGGATGGAGATAAGGTCAACCTGTCCGGCGAGGGCGTACCAGTGGCACTGGTTTCGATTCCGCTGCGCTATATGCATAGCTCAGTGGAGATAGCTAGCTGGAGCGATCTAGAAAACTGCATTGAGCTGATTAGTGAATTTTTGCTGCGGATAGAGGAAGGCTTTGATTACTGTCCGCTCAGTTAAAAAACAGAGTCCCTGAAGAGCCTGGGTAAGCCCGCTCTTTAGGGACTTTTATATAAAGTGACAAAACTGTCACTTGCAAGTCACGCGGTTGTCATCTTCATATGATATGCTGGGCTTATCAAAAAGATTAAATCAGGGCATGTCTCAAAATGCCCGGAAATGGAGATTACAATGGAAATACTGCGGGTAGAGAATCTGACAAAAACCTACGGGAGCGGCCTCAATCAGGTAGTGGCGCTGGATCATGTGTCATTCTCAGTGGAAAAGGGAGAGTTCATTGCCATCATGGGACCTTCCGGCAGCGGAAAATCTACGCTGCTGCATCTTCTGGGAGCGGTCGACCGTCCGACAGAGGGCAAGCTGTATATGGACGGACAGGATGTGTTTGAGCAGGATGATGAAAAGCTGGCAGTGTTCCGCCGGCGGCAGGTAGGCCTGATCTATCAGTTTTACAATCTGGTTTCTGTGCTGGATGTGCGTGAAAATATGACGCTGCCCCTGCTGATGGATCAGCGTGAAATCAATGAAGAAAGATTGAACGAGCTGCTGCATATTTTAAATATGGAGGGACGGGAGCGGCACCTGCCCAGCGAACTCTCTGGAGGGCAGCAGCAGCGCGTTGCTATTGGGCGCGCTCTGATGACAGCGCCGGCTGTACTGCTGGCAGATGAGCCGACCGGCAATCTGGACTCCCGAAACAGCCAGGAGATCGTATCGCTGCTTAAAAAGTCTAACCGCGAATACGGGCAGACGCTGATCATGATTACCCATGATGAAAATATCGCCTGGCAGGCAGACCGGATGATCACGTTAGCCGACGGCAAAATCCAGCGGGACGAGGTGATCCGCCGATGAATGTCTTTCATAAAATTACACGGAAAAATCTTAAGAAAAATCGGGTGCGCACTCTTGTAACGATTATCGGCGTGATTTTATCAACAGCGATGATCACAGCTGTGTTTTCCATCGGCAGCAGCTTTGTGAATTTTATGAAAGAGGGCACGATCGAGGCGCTGGGCGACTGGTATGCGGCAGATAACCAGCTTTCGCAGGATCAGCTGCAGGAGCTTCAGCAAAGAGAAGAGGTTAGCGAGATTGCCTATGCAAAGAAGCTGGGTTATGCCGAGAGGCCGCAGGCAGAAGCAAATCAGGATAAGCCGTATTATTATGTGCTGGCCGTCAGCGAGGGCTTTGCGCAGCAAATGAGACTAAACCTTACACAGGGGCGCATGCCGCAGAATGAGCATGAAATTTTGATCCCAGAGCATCTGCTGGATCAGGGCGGTTACCGCTATGCGCTGGGAGAGGAATTTACGCTGACGCTTGGCGACAGAGCGGGAGGACTTTCGCAGTATAATCCCTATAGCGCGGAAGAAGAAAGCTTTATTGAGAGGGAGCAGCAGAGCTATGTAGTGACTGGGTTTTATCAGAGACCGAGCTTTGAAGAATATTCGGCCCCCGGCTATACGCTGCTTACGGCGCTGGAGGCACAGACGGAGGGAAGTTACGAGGCCTATTTTAAGACGAAGGACCCGGACCGGATCTACAGCCTGTTAACAGAAATGCAGATCGGTACCACCAAAAATGAAAGCCTTCTGGCATACATGGGAAGCTTTCAGTATAATAACTGGGCGGTTGCCATCTATGGTGTTGTTTTGATTATCCTAGGGCTTATTTTAGTAGCATCGGTAGCGCTGATTTACAATGCCTTTGCCCTTTCCGTCAGTGAGAGGACACAGCAGTTCGGCCTGCTTTCCTCCATCGGAGCCACATGGCGTCAGCTGCGCGCCAGTGTGCTGTATGAGGCCGCCATCGTCAGCTGTATCGGCATTCCGCTTGGCATCATCAGCGGCCTGATTGGGATCGGCATCACCCTGCATTGCCTAGAGGGGGCCATTCAAGCATGGATGCGGACGAAGGCGAGCATGAGTCTTGCAGTCAGCTGGCCGGTCCTGCTCTTGGCGGCGGCCATTGCCATCGTCACGGTGTTCATTTCCGCCTGGATTCCCGCACGGCGGGCAAAAAGGATCACGGCCATGGAGGCCATCCGCAAAAATCAGGACGTGAAGGTGGGAAAGCGCGAGAGGCGCAGCGGCCGCTGGATGCAGAAATGGTTTGGAGCGAATGGGCTCTTGGCCAGACGCTATTTTGGCAGGAGCCGTAAAAAATACCGTATCACAACGTTTTCGCTGGCGCTGAGCGTGGTGCTGCTGGTGGCGTCGAGCTGCGTGTGCAGTTATGTGCTGCAGGATGTGCAGGGCGCGATGGAGAGCTATGAGGAGGATATCCAGCTGAGCGTGTATGACGAGGCATTTCCGCTGCTGGATGAGACGCTGCGCGGGCTTGACGGTGTGGAGAGCGTGAGCTATGCCGCGGTGCTGTATGAGCAGCTGGAGGGCGCAGAGACGCAGCAAATTAAGTTTTATTTGCTGGATGATGCGACCTATGAGCGGTACGTGCAGGAGCAGGGACTGGACCTGCAGAAGCTGCAGGGAAAGGGCATTCTGTATGATCAGCAGGTGGTGCGAGAGAATCATCAGTACCGCTGGAAGCAGCTGCTGGATCCGCAGGCTAAGAGCATGCGGCTGCAAAGCGGAAAGGAATATGAAATAGGCGCCCGGGTCGAGGAGCCGCCAATGGGCGTTAGCGGTATTGATTATTTTGCGATTATGGTGTATCCTTATTCAGAAAAAGAAGCGCTGGAGCTGGAGCCGGGCAGCGCAGGCATGGAGTATTATTTAAAGACGGGCGAGGCGCACAGTCAGGTGATGCAGGAGATTCAGGACCTCAGGGGCGAGGCGTGGCCACAGGACTATGATCTGTATGATTTCTGGCAGATGCGGCGGGTCAGCCGCAGCACGGTGACGATTATCCGCGTGTTTTCCTATGGCTTTGTGGCGCTGATTGCGCTCATTGCCGCCGCGAATGTATTTAATTCGATTTCGACGAATCTTCTGCTGCGCAGAAAGGAGTTTGCGGTGCTGCGCTCCTTGGGCATGAGCCATAAAGGGCTGTGGAAGATGATGAATGAAGAATCACTGCTGTACGGAGGCCGGGCGCTGGCCTGGGGGCTGGCCGTTTCGCTGCTTCTTTCAAGAGTGCTGTATGAGCTGCTCAATCAGGCCTTTGACGGGCCTTATCAGCTTCCGCTTGAAGCGATGGCGGTTTCGGCGATCGGCGTCTTTGCCGTACTGATGGCGGCCATGTTCTATGCCGGAAGGAAGCTTCAGAAGGGGCAGATCATGGAGGCGCTGCGGGAAAACGAATAAGGAGAACAGAGCGATGAGGCCTAGAGTGCTGCTGATAGAGGATGATAAAAGCATCGTAGAAAACCTGAGCGTGTTTTTAGCGGAAGAGGGATTTGAGGTGGCAGATGCCGGCGGGCGCCGGGAAGCGCTGCAGCAGCTTTCGCAGCAAGGGTTTGATCTGGTGCTGCTGGATATTTCTCTGCCGGATGGAAATGGGTTTTCCCTTTGCACGATGATTCGGCAGGAGTACAGGGAGCTGCCGATTATCTTCTTAACGGCGCAGGAAGATGAGTACAGTGTGGTGGCAGGGCTGGACATGGGGGCGAGTGATTATGTGACAAAGCCCTTTAGGCCCAGAGAGCTGGTGAGCCGCATGCGAAAGGCGCTGCGGGAGACGCAGACAGAGCAAAGCACGCAGACGCTGCAGCTGGGAGATGTGCAGGTGGATCCGGAAAGAGCCCGCGTGACAAAGGGAGATAAGGAGATCTTTTTATCTGCACTGGAGTATCGGCTGTTATTGTCGCTGATGGCGCATAAGGGCGGGGTGATCTCAAGGGATCATCTGCTGGAGGAGATCTGGGATGCAGCAGGAGAATTTGTAAATGATAATACGCTGACGGTGTATATCAAGCGTCTTAGAGAAAAGATTGAGGATAATCCGCAGGAGCCGCGCCTCATTTGTACGGTGAGAGGGCTGGGATATCAGATAGGAGCAAAAGCGGATGACAGGTAAAAGCTTTTGGCGTAATCCGGCGGTGCGGAGGGAGCTGCTGATCGTGGCAGGGCTCCTTCTGCTCTGCGCGCTGCTTTCCCGGCAGGCTCTGGCCGGAGCTTTGGGAGTGGCCGCTGTGCATTTTCTTTTTTCATGGCAGCGCTACCGCAGAATTGCCCTGATGAATGAGGAGATTGATGCGATCCTGCATGAGCAGGAGGCTATGCTGGTGAGCAGCTATCAGGAGGGTGAGCTGGCCATTTTGGAGAGTCAGATCTATAAAATGACAATGCGGCTGCGTCAGCAGGCGGATGAGTTCAAAAAGGAAAAGCAGTATTTGGCAGATTCTTTGGCTGATATTTCCCATCAGCTGCGAACGCCGCTGACGGCGCTTCATTTGGTCGCGTCCATGCTGCAAAAGCCAGATCTGGAGCCCCTTCGGCGGCGCGAGCTGGTGCAGGAAATGTGCCGGCTGCTTTCGCGCATGGACTGGCAGATCCATACCCTTCTGCGGATTTCTAAGCTGGATGCTGAGAGCGTAGTGCTGCAGCAGGAGGTCATAGCACTGCAGGATCTGGTGGCAAAGGCAAGGGAGCCCTTAGCCATTCCGATGGAGCTGCGGCAGCAGCGCATGGAGGTCGAGATTGCACCGGGCTGCTTTTTCCGGGGAGATATGCAGTGGAGCGCAGAAGCCATCAGCAACATTTTTAAAAACTGCATGGAGAGCATGCCCTTAGGCGGGCGGATCCTCGTAACCGGAAGACAAAACGCCCTGTTTACGGAGCTTGTAATAGAGGATGAAGGCAGCGGCATTGCACCGGAGGATCTGCCGCATCTGTTTGAGCGGTTTTACAAAGGCAAAAACGCATCCAATGAAAGCATCGGCATAGGACTGGCGCTCACCAGAATGATTCTGCTCAGAGAAAAAGCAAGCATTAAGGCAGAAAACCGATGTGAAAAGGGTGCCCGGTTTATTATACGGTTTTATCATGCCACTGAATGAAAGCGGAGGTTTTTATGGGAATTTGGGAACTAATTTTAATTGCGGTCGGCCTATCTATGGATGCATTTGCCGTATCGGTCTGTAAAGGACTTTCTGTGAGTAAGATACGGATGCGGCATGCACTCACGGTGGGGCTTTATTTCGGGGGCTTTCAGGCGCTTATGCCGGCGATTGGCTACCTGCTGGGCACGAGCTTTCAACAGGCCATTGTCAGCATCGATCATTGGATTGCCTTTTTGCTGCTGAGCGCTATTGGCGTGAACATGATCCGGGAGGCCTGCAGTAAGGAAGAGGAGTCAGTCAATGATTCCTTCAGCGTCAAAACGATGATTCCGCTGGCCGTGGCTACGAGTATTGACGCGCTGGCTGTGGGCGTAACCTTTGCATTTTTACAGGTGCAGATCATACCGGCGGTACTTTTGATTGGCAGCATCACCTGCATCCTGTCGATGATCGGTTTAAAGCTTGGCAATGTGTTTGGCGACCGCTATCAAAAAAAGGCAGAGCTTGCCGGAGGCATTGTGCTCATCGGCATGGGGCTTAAGATCTTGCTGGAGCATCTAGGCGTGCTGTAAACTACATAGGGTTTAAGTAAAATGTAAGTTTAATGTAAGGACATAGAGGAAGGTTTATGATAAAATAAAGGAACAAAGCGAGTCCAAGAATCCCGCAGGGATGGCAAATCACACGAAGGGAGAGCCTAGAGAAATGAAGCTGCGCCACGGCATAGGAATTTTGGTGCTGTCGGTATACGGCATATTGATTATCATAACGGCGTTCAAATGCTACCGCCTCTATAGCCATATTGCGATAGAGGGGCAGATGATAGAACGCATTGAAAATATCCGAAAGGATCCGGACTATCTTATCCTAGAAGAGGTGCCGGACTATTACATAGATGCGCTGATCCAGATTGAGGATGAACGGTTTTACCAGCATAAGGGCATCGATTATCTGCTGCTGCTCAAGGATATGAATCCATTAAAAAAATGGGAGCATATCTCGATCACAGAGCAGGTGATCCGTAATTTATATACAGATGAAAAAAGAGGTATTGCGCCGCGCATTGTCTGCTGCATACTGGCACAAAATCTGGAAGGCAGCTATACAAAGCAGGAGATTCTGGAGCTGTACTTAAACACACAGCCATTTGGAAAGGACTGCATAGGGCTTGCCAAAGCCAGCGAGCGGTATTTTCACAAGCCGCCTGCAGAGCTTTCTGAAGAAGAATGCAGGGAGCTGCTCGCGCATCAGTGCTGCCCGGCAGACCGCATCAAAGGAATGGAAAAGGTAGAAGAAGGCCTGAGCAGCGGTCAGAGTATGCGCAGGCAGTTAGAGGCCTGGCTGTACCGAATGGGGCTGCGCTGGCTGCAAAGCATGAGTATGCAGTGAATACAGGTCCGTGCGGCGGTGCCGCAAAAGAGGCAGTTGTTCCCGCACCTGATCCGTATAGGAGAGATCGAGGCGGGTCAGCTGCATGGCTTCCTTTTCGTCCAGCATCGAGACGACACTGCCCCATGGGTCTGCAATAATGCTGTGTCCCCAGGAGTGATAGGAGGCGCTCAGGTCGCGGCTGGGCGCAGTGCCTACAGCATATATCTGATTACTTAGCGCCTGAGACCGAAATGTGAGCTCCCAATGCGCTGGGCCGGTCGTCATATTAAAGGCGGCCGGGACGAGCAGCAGGCGGGCGCCCTGCAACGTCATGAGCCGGGCGAGCTCAGGGAAACGAAAATCGTAGCAGATGCACAGGCCCATAGGGCCAAATTCTGTATCAAAGGTGGTCACTGCATTTCCGGGAGTGAGCGTGAGCGATTCCTGAAAGCACTGACCGCCTTTAATATTGATGTCAAACAGGTGCATTTTGCGGTGCTTGGCAATCTGGCGGCCGTTACGATCAAATACATAAGCAGTATTATAAATCTGTCCCTCGCAGCCGAGCTCTGGCATGGAGCCTGCCGACAAATAGATTTGGTGCCGGCGGGCCAGATCAGCGCAAAGCTGCCAGATGGCGCCGCCCTCCTTTTCCGCGTGTAGCGGGAAGCTTTGTACCTCATAGGGGCAGCAGAACATCTCGGGCAGGGCAATGAGATCGGCGCCCTGTGCAGCGGCCTGCGAAACGGCTTCTGACATATGGGCGAGGGTCTTGGCCTGATCGGGCCAGACGGGGAGCTGCAGCTGTGCGATGGTTAGGACAGAGGAGTTCATAGCGATGTACCTTCCTTGCGTTTTTATGACCAGTATAGCATAGGGAGGAGGGATTTTCCATCAGGGAAGTTGATAAAAAGTTGAAAATTCAAACCTATGCTGCGCCTTAAAAAGGAGGGATATGGTGAATACGATTTTGATTGTGGATGATGAAGCGGACATTGTTTCGATGCTGCAGGATTATTTTTTGTATAACGGATATCAGGTGATGACGGCAACAAGCGGCAGCGAGGCGATCCGTAAGGCGGCCAAGGAGCCGGATCTGATTTTGCTGGATATCAATATGCCGGACATAGATGGACTGCAGGTGTGCAGCCGGATACGGGAATTTGTAGGCTGTCCTATTTTGTTTCTGACGGCGCGCGTAGAGGACAGTGATAAGGTGAGAGGCTTTGCCAGCGGCGGGGATGATTATGTGATCAAGCCCTTTTCTTTAAGTGAGCTGGGAGCGCGTGTGGCCGCGCATCTTAGGCGGGAGCGCCGGAGAAATGAAAGGTCGAGGGTGTTTTTGGATGAGCAGCTGACGATTGATTATACGCAGAGGCGGCTGTACTGGCAGGAAACCGAACTGACGCTTGCGAAAAAGGAATTTGATATTATTGAGCTGCTTTCGGAGCATGCGGGACAGATTTTCAGTAAGGATAGAATCTATGAGATTGTTTGGGGGTACGACAGCGAGGGAGATGCCGGGGTTGTGGCGGAGCATATCCGGCGCATCCGGGCGAAGCTGGCGCAGATCGGGGCCAGACAATATGTAGAGACGGTTTGGGGAGTGGGATACCGATGGGCAAAATAAGAAAGGGCGCTTATAAAAAATCGATTAAAGCTGCTTTTATTGGTTATATGACTGGCTGCATAGCGGCGGCGCTGCTGTTTTCTCTGCTGCTTTCTAATATCTATCAGATGCTGCAGTCGCGCTTGTATGAGCCCTACCGAGCGCAGTACCAGTATGGGTATGTAGAGGAGGAGCTGGAGGACGGCCATATCATCGGGTACTATACGGAGGATTATCATGCGTATATGACGCCGTTTGAGCGCTGGGCTGACAAGGCGCTGAGCTTTATGAGTGTAGGCGCGTATCCGTTTTGCTTTGTCATTTGTATTATCCTTACTAGTATTTTATTTTATAAAAGGCAGATGCAGGAGCCTCTTAGGATCCTGGAGGATGCGGCAGGGCAGATTGCACGGGACAATCTGGATTTTAAAATTGTCTGTCAAAAGGAAAATGAGCTGGGGCAGCTCTGCAGCTCTTTTGAAAAGATGCGGGCAGCTTTAAAAGAAAGCAAGGAGGAAATGTGGCGGCAGATGGAGGAGCGAAAGCGTCTGAATGCGGCCTTTTCGCATGACCTCAGAACGCCGCTGACGGTTTTGAAGGGGCAGAGCGAGCTGCTGAAGGCATATGCGCCGCAGATGAGCATAGAGAAAATCACCGATACATCGGAGATGATGTACCGGCATATCGAACGGTTGGAGGCATATGTAAAAACGATGCGCGATCTGCAGCGGCTGGAGGATATTGAGATAGCAAGGCAGAAGACAGCTCTGAAAGCGCTGCAGGAGCAGGTGCAGGAAATGGGGCCGGCGATCTGCAGCCTCAAACGCTTTTCTTATCATCCTGTACAGGATCCGGAGACAGTCCTGTATGCCGACAGCCGAATTGTGCTACAAGTGCTGGATAATCTGCTGAGCAATGCGGTGCGTTTTGCGAAAAGTGAGGTGGAGGTATGCCTGCAATGTGAGGACGGATATCTGTATCTAACGGTTCAGGATGATGGGGAGGGCTTTGCAGCCAGTGATTTGGCAAATGCCACAAAGCCCTTTTATAAAACGGTGAGAGAGACGGATCATGAGCACTTTGGTATGGGGCTCAATATCTGCAAGGTGCTGACAGAAAAGCACGGCGGCTATATCCGGCTGAGCAATCAGGGCGGAGCACAGGTGCTGGCCGCTTTTAAGGTTACGTAAGCCGCCTTTTGAGCTGCTGATGCAGCAACGAAGCGGCAATCATAAGAAGGCCTGCCAGAAACAGCCATATTTTGGAGGCATAGTGCCCGGTTGTCATGGAAAACAAATAGAAAGTTCCCAGCTTGGCGCCCATGCCTAGATTGAGGGCATAATACAGGAGCGGCGGCATATACCCGATGACTGTACTGCCGGTGAGGGAGGAGGTCAGCATGCCAAGCCCGCCTAAAAATGCAGCGTTTGCGGCAGTGCCGCAAAGTAGGGGCAGCGTGATTTCACATCCTTTTGTATGCATGAATAAGCCGAATAAAACAATGAGCAGGCTGGTGAGAAGCAGGGAGTAGCCGGCCCGGAGAGAAAAGAGTTTAACGATGCTGAAAGCTTTGGCGCAGACAAGATCATGGATCTCTCTATTTTGCTCAGGAGCGAAAACCGGTGTGAGCAAAATGACGCCAATCAGAGAAACAAAGATTTCAAGCGGAATGGCAGCTGTGTCCTGAGTCAGATGAGCGGTGCCGATGAAACAAGGAATCAGCACGCAAAGGCCTGCAGCCGTAAGGAGTGAGAGCAGCGAGACATGCCGCAGGTTAATTTTTATGATGGCCAAGATGGAAAAGTGCTTTTTTGATGGAAAAGTGTCCACTGAATTTCCCCTTTCTTTTTGCTTCATAGAGCAATATAGTAAGTAGCAGCAGGAGGATCGAAATGCCGGCAAAGAGCAGGCGGTTCTGCACTAAAGCCTGAAAATAGTCTAAATAATCCTGAGTTCTGAACCAGGTGTTGGGGCCGGCATTGTGCCGCGGGGCTAGGCGAAACAGGGCATAGCCGCTCTGTACGGTTTTAAAGCCCATATTCAGATCCAGCAGCCACCAAAGGCCCTGTACAGCGATGGCGAGCGGTGTGCCGGTGAGCTCTGTAAAGAAAAAGCCTACGGAGGCTGCCATCATTACGCTGGGCAGGAGCCAGCCCAGCGCGTATTTGAGCGGCGCCAGATAGTCTAAGGAGAGGCTGCTATAGTTAGCCCAAACCGGTATATTGGAGAGATAAGCTAAGAGTATGACGGGAAGCATGACGGCGGCTATGAGCGCGAGATAGCGGGAGAGCAAAATTCGGGCGGCGGAGGCTTTTTTGGTGTAGATAAGGGCCTCCATTTTAGAGCGCTGATCCTTCATGCATAAGATAACAGCTAAAAAGACCGGCAGAACAGAAAGCAGCATAACGCCGGCATAATCAGAAAACAGGCGTGCATAGCCCCCGGTTACATGATCCTCAGAGACGGCCAGGTCATATTGGGCCTTTGCCTCTTCATAGCTTAGCGGCACCGAGCCATAGCTGATCAAGGAATCAGGCGCATACTGAGATCCTCCGCCCAGCAGATTGTCGGTTTGCTGCATCAGCTCTTTGAACCGGTCATAGCTGATGTCGCTGCGCACAGAAGGAGGGGATTCTGGCTCCTGATTGCTCAGCAGCACTTGGGCGTCAATCCCCGTGATCTCAGACAGAATTTCTGCAATCTGAGCCTGCTCATTTTCATCAAGTCGGACAGATTTGATAAATCCGATTGGATAGGTGATATATTCATTCACGCAAAAGTCGTACCAGAGATCATGCAAGGCGCCCGGCATGACAAGATCGGGAATTTCGGCCGGCTTTGTGCCATAGACGCCTCCCGGCTGCGGCGCTTCCATTTTGTCATCCTTAAACCGAAATACGCCCTGAGAGGACAGGCCAAGAGCAAGGGCAGCTACGAGCAGAACATAAGGGAGGGAGACTACGATTTTTTTTAGCTCCTTGATGAACAGTCTCATAATGCACCTCCTGCCGCATGCGCGGAGAAGGAAGGATCATTTTGATGCAAATAAAGCATATACGCATCTTCAATATTGGGGTCACAGAGCGAAGCGCCCTGCGGAGGGTTATTTGCAATAAAGCGAATATGGAGCTGCTCGCCCTGCGTATGCATACTGGTGATGGAGAGCTGGCGCTTGAGCTTAGGCAGCTCCCTTTTGGAAGCGCTGATCGTAAACACGCGGCCCTTGGCCTGCTTAATCAAATCAGATACCGTACCGGTATAGATTACGCTTCCTTCATTGATAATGGCAATGTCCTCACAGGCAGCTTCGATATCGCCTACAATATGTGTGGACAAAATGACGATCCGATTTTCCGCGATTTCAGAGAGCAAATTACGGAATCTCACTCTTTCTTCCGGGTCAAGTCCGGCAGTGGGCTCATCCACAATCAGGACCTGAGGGTCATTTAGCAGCGCCTGGGCGATGCCCAAACGGCGCTTCATGCCGCCTGAAAGTGCTTTTACCTTTTTGTGCTGATGCTCAGTCAGATTAACTTTCTCTAAGAGAAGAGGAATGCGTTTCTTCCTTTCGGCAGCGGAAAGACCGGCCAGGAGGGCCAAATAGTCCATGGCATCCTTTACGCTCATGGAAGGATAGAGAGAGAATTCTTGAGGCAGATACCCGGTAATGCTGCGGACCTGTCTTGTGTCTTCAATTGGAATCCCGCATACGGTAATGTGTCCGCTTCGTTTGGGCAGCAGCGTAGCAAGGGTCTTCATCAGCGTTGTTTTACCGGCGCCGTTGCGGCCGAGCAGACCGAACATACCCTCCTGTATTGATAGGTTTACATGGTGCAGTGCCTGCTTTTTACCGTAAAATTGATTTAAGTCTTGAATTTCAATACAATGACTCATAAAAACAAAAACTCCTTTCATCTTAAATACAGATGATGTTCACATCTGTTTTATAAAATAAAGGGAGTTTTTCAACTTTTTATCTATTCCTGTAAATTTGAAAAAGCGCATCGAGGTTGAAGGCTCTGTGCACTAGTGATATACTTGATTGGGAGAGGGAGACGAGCAAAACAAAATGACGAAACAGGCAGTATATCAATATTTGACGGCATATGGAATTAGCTATCAGGTTACGGAGCATGAGGCGGTGCACCATATGGCAGAGAGGAAGAGAGCGGAACTGCCTTATTCGGAATCTGTGGCTAAAAACTTATGCGAATCATTCAGGAGCACGGTAACTTTGTAGCAGTGGTGGAGATTTGCTTAAGAAATGGTGATATTCTGATAAGATCAGGCAGGAAATATCATAAAAGAATGAAGAAACTCTGTCATACTAAAGCATAAGGAGGTGATGCTGATGGATTGGATAAATCGTATGGACAAAGTAATTGAATATATCGAAAGAAATCTGGACAGCGAAATCAACTACGAAACCATAGCCAAGATAGCATGCTGCTCTGTTTATAACTTTCAGCGGATTTTTTCGTTTTTGTTTAATATGCCGCTATCCGAATATATTCGCAACAGACGGCTGACTGCAGCAGCAGCGGAGCTGCGTGAAAGCAATATACGAGTGATTGACGCTGCTGTAAAATATCAATATGAATCACAGGAGTCATTCTCTCGGGCTTTTCAAAAATTCCATGGGGTAACACCCACAGCGGCGAAAAAGAAAGAGTGCGTTTTATCGATCTGCCCAAAAGCCTCTGTAAACTTTAATGAAAAGAGGGTTACTCAAATGTGTAATCAGGAAACAGATTCGATGTTACTTCAAAGAAATGAGTCAAAGCGCTTATTTTTTCAAGGAGTCAAAGGGCCGGGGACTTTGCGAGCGGCTATGTCAATGTGGTCTTATCTTGAATTTGTCGGAATTGCTCATGATGCTTGTCAAACCTACACCATTCTTTCTGCGCTGACAGGGGAGCTTTTCAGTCCTGCAGTTACTTTGTGCCTTCCGTCTGGTATAAGCAGAATGCTTGATGTTATGGGATTTGAACATGAAATTTACACAGCATATAAAGCTAGCAGCAATTACCTCGATAAAACGGCAATGAAACGGGTCATCGTTGAAAATTTGTCAAAAAAGAAACAACCTGCGATTGTGGTTACAGGCGGAGGAGATTGGTGTTTTGGCGGTACTGTGATCGGATATGAAAACGGCGGAGAAACGCTTGTAAATTGGAGCTACTTTCCATTTGATGACAGCCAAAATCCACAGCCGATTCTGAATCAAAACAGCCATTGGTATGCAGAGAATGAGACAGTGCTTGCTGTGATTCGCGGAAGAAAAACACTGTCAGGTCTTGAAAATGTTTATCGTGCAGGCGTGAAGGCAGCGGTTGCTGATTTAAGCGAAAATTATAGAGCGGCAAACCAAAAGTTTTATGCTGACTGGCAACATGTTCTGCTGCAGTCAATGGAAGAAACAGTTTTGGAAGCAAAACAAACTCGTAAAATTCCGTGTACATGGGAAATGTTACAAGACAATGTATTAACATCAGCGGAAATAGAAAAGACGCTTCTGGAAATTGTTGATCCGTTATGGTGTGATTACGCCGAGCGACGGTTCTATGCCGCACGATTTCTGGAACAGGCGGCGGTGTTTTTGCCTAAAGCAAAAGCTGATTTAGCAAAAGCGATGGAGTTATTTGACGAAATCCACAATCTTATGTATGCGTATATAGCAAAGGTTGACCACAGTGCCGGCACGGATTTCATAAACGTAGATAAATTTCGCGATTCTGCTGTCAGAAGAGAAATGGCGGCTATTGTTGAACAATGCAGATTGAACGAGCAAAAGGCTGTTCAATATTTAAAGAGGGCGGAGGATTAGATCTTTACATGCAAAGGTGGCATCTGCATGCCGGTAGATGTCTAAGCACCAATATACACCGACATGCAGAAGTGGCATCTGCATGTCGGTAGACGTCCAAGCTCCAATATATACCAACATGCAGAAGTGGCATTTGCATGTCGGTAGACGTCCAAGCACCAATACATACCAACATGCAGAAGTGGCATTTGCATGTCGGTAGACGTCCAAGCACCAATACATACCAACATGCAGAAGTGGCATTTGCATG